>JAGLSJ010000020.1 GCA_023270095.1 Minisyncoccota bacterium | reverse complement strand
TTTTCCCCTAAAAAAATCAGAAATAGCAGAACTCGCAAAATTAGATTCTATTTTTCTTTCATCACTACTAAAAACTGACAAACTACTAAGTACAAATAAGGTAGAAATAATCATTATCATAACTACTCCTGTATTGGATGAACTTTTTTGACCATCTTGTTTTTCTTTCTGAAAATAAGAAAAGAAAATAATTATTAATAACGAGATTAATAAAGCTATCCAGCCTAATATAAAATCAGCCAAAACAAAAATAACAAGAGATAAAAGAATGAGCAAACCGAGAACATATTTTATTGCAGTCCTAGAACTCTTCAAAAAAGAAAGAGCGATAATGATCACAGGAATAAGATATATCACAAGAATGTTTAAAGACCCTCCAGTTAAATTAAACATTGAAGCTTTAAACTCAATTGAAGGATCCAACAATAAACTCAAAGAATAAAATATATTTCCAACTACAATAATGAACGACGACGCCAAAAATAATTTAAATATATTTTTTAGAAAATGATTAGGTTTATTCGACTGGGGTAATATAAAATTTACCATTGTGAAATATAACATACCCAAACTTAAATATACCATTAGACTATCTGAAAATCTTCCGTAAAATCCCAAAACGCTAGAAGTTTGATCGACGCTATATATCGTTGAAATAATAACCACTAAAATAAAAATAACAATTGGAATATCCAATGGAGTCTTTAATATAGAAATGCGCTTCTGTACTAGAATCATTTTTACTACCAGAAGCAAAAACGCCAAACTTGAAATTACAAATAATAATATCGTCTTATTAAACTCAAAGATTTCAACCGTAAAAGGAAGAACAAAAATTGGTAGCAAAAAAACGAGTATATATAAAAGCCATTTTATAATTCCATCCAAAATATTACTAATTTTCTTTTCCTTCTCACTGCTTAAACCTGAAGGAACAGAATTAGAATATTTTCCAACTTTCTTCGCTTTATCTATTAAATTTTTTCCAAAGCCAAAAGTTGGTTTAGTTGACTTAAAAGAATCTTCGACTTGCTCTTGCTTTTTTAAAACATTTTCATCCATCTTTCTAACAGAAACCCTCTCACCGTCTTTTTTTACAACACCCTCTTGGTTACGAAGATCTATAAGTTTATCTCTTTTGTTATTTTCCATAATTTTTTTGTTTTTAATAATAATTTTTTTATATAAATTTTAAAATGTATTTTAATTTAAATTCGATAACCAATCTTAAATATATATTACAATAAATCAAGTATTCTTGCAAATGAAATCTAGAACTTAATTCAAAAAATAAATTATGAAAATATGATTTTTTAGTAGTTTATTAAAACTTTCTAAAAAAATCTACTCATATCTCATTGCTTCAATCGGATTTAATTTTGCGGCCTTTTTTGCTGGATACCATCCAAAAACAATTCCAAAAAATCCTGCTACTAAAAAGGAGACAATAACCGCCTCAATTGACACTACAAATGGCCAGTCAAATCCATATGCTCTGACAGCGACAGTTATCACCAGAGAAAAAACGATTCCAAAAATAATTCCAACAACTCCTCCTATAACTGAAATTAAAATAGCTTCCGTCACAAATTGATTCAAAATATCTTTTCTCTTGGCGCCCAACGACTTTCGAAGTCCAATTTCCCGTGTCCTTTCAGCCACAATCACAAGCATAATATTCATAATACCAACTCCTCCAACAATCAAAGAAATTGCCGCCAACAATCCTAATAACAGAGAAATGACGCTCGTCACAGTATTAACAATTTCAATTATTTGATCCATCGACATTATTTCAAAATCATCTTTAGCTGGATCGTCAATATTATGTCTTTGACGGAGCAATTGTGCAATTTCTGCTTCCGCCTGAGCAAAATGTTGATCGTCTTCCATAATCATTGCAAACTCAACAAGATGATCTTCTCCAGTAATTAATTTCTGAGAAGTTTTCAGAGGAATATAGACCATCGTATCCCAATCTATCGTCATCACCAATCCCCTTTCTTGCATCACTCCAATCACTTTGAAATTAATTTGTTTGATTTTAATTTGCTTTCCAATCGGGTCTTGTCCTTGAAAAAAATCCTTAGCTATTTTACTACCAATAACAACAACTCGAGCCATACCTCTTTCTTCATCATTCGTAAAATATCGCCCTTGAGCAACTTTTAATTGTCCGTCAATGTCTGGATAATAAGCATCACTTGCAATAATCATTACCTGTTTTTCTTTTTCTTGATAAGTCGCCCAATCCATTCCTGCTTTATATCCAGAAACTGATTTGATATATGGAAATCTCTCTTTATCTCTTACCGCCTCAACGTCATCATATTTCAAAGTAGTAATGACTGTCCCCTCTACCATCGATTGCATTGAAGATCCTAAATCACTACCTGGTACTTTAACAGCCACACTCATCATATTGTCTCCAAAAACACTGATCTGATCAACGATCAAAACCTTTAGTCCCTGACCCACCGAAACAATCACAATTACCGCCGCCACCCCAATCACAATACCCAACACCGAAAGTGCCGTCCGAGTCATATTCGCCTTCAATCCCACGATAGCGAGTTTTAGAGTTTTAATTGGTAGTATTGACATTTTAATAAAATATGTTAAATTGATTCTAATTAAAAGAAACTAAAAGTTATCTTTTATAATAAATGGAGGTTAATCATGAGAATTAAAGGAAGAAAAACGAGACGAAAGACAAATCGTCAAATAGAAGAAAAGATAGTCGAACTTGAAAAAATTATTGATAAGTACCGAACATATGACCTGCGAAATCCAGCTATCCAAAATGCTATAATCTATTGCAGAAATAGAATTTGGGGATTAATGTTCTCAATTGGGAAAGAGAAGGAATACAACGGTAAAAAATATTATGCCCAATGGTTTTAAAGAACCGTTGGCGACATGAATCATTTGAGATTTATGTCTTTTTTATTTATTTTCAAAATTCAACCTCATCAAAATCTTCTTTAAAAAACTTTGATGAAATGAAATTTTTTATTAACTTTAGAGGTCACTCTTTAGAGTGAAGTTAGTCGATGTAAATATAATTCTCACAGACTAAAGTCTGAACTCCAAATTAATCAACAAAATCTACTCGTGCCTCAACGCCACAATCGCATTCAAATCTGCTGCTTTTTTAGCAGGATAAATTCCAAAAACAAGACCAATTACGACTGCAATAACAAAGGAAAGAATTACAGAAAGAGGAGTGATTATCAAGTCCCAACCATATCCAAGATATTGCACACCAAAAGCAACAATTGCCGCAAAAATAATGCCACCGATGACTCCAATCAAACCACCAATAAAAGTAATGATAATTGACTCAATCAAAAATTGACTTAAAATATTTTTTCTTTTTGCGCCCAACGCTTTACGCAAACCAATTTCTCTCGTTCTCTCTGTTACGCTCACAAGCATAATATTCATAATCCCAATTCCACCAACCAAAAGAGAAATTGCCGCAATGGCACCCAAAAATACATTCAAGGCATTTGTGACAGTACCAATCATATCCAAAGCCTGACTCATACTCTGAACCGTAAAATCAATTTTTTTAGGATCCTTGATGTTGTGTCTTTGTAGTAAAAGTTTTTTAATTTCACTTATCACAAAAGGCGCATTTTTTTCATCATCAATTTTCGCCCTGATTAATCCTACGTGATCAACTCCTAGTAAAATTTTCTGCGCTGTTTTAACAGGAATAAAAACTTCCTTATCTCGATTTGCCACCAAAGAAGATCCCTTCTCTTCCATTACTCCAACAACCACAAAACTCGTTTGATCAATCTTAATCCTCTGTCCAAGAGGATTATTTTCACCGAATAAATCTTCTTTGACTTCTGAGCCCAAAACAACAATTCGAGCCGTGCTTTCATCTTCTTCTGGAGAAATAAATCTTCCTTGACTAACCCTGTTTTCCTCAACACCAAGATATTGCGAAGAAACTCCAACAAAGCTTGTATTTTTGATTTTATCACCAAAAGAAATATTCGCGTTTCCATTAGAATAAGGAGTCACGGCCACAATGTGAGGAACATCGCCGATCGCCTTTGCATCTTCATATGTCAATGTGGTTATGACGACACCCATCAGCGCCGCTGGAGGAGCATCTTCTTCCCCTCCTCCTGGCAACACTCCAACTAGATTAGTTCCAAAAGATGCAATTTCATTAAAAATCAAACTTTGTGCTCCAGCTCCAATCGACATAATCGCAATCACCGAACCAACTCCAATAATCATTCCCAGCATCGTCAAAAAAGACCGGAATTTGTTTACGGCCAAATTTACAAAAGATAATTTAATAGTTCGAATTAAATTCATGATTTTAGTATTACTTTGAATTACAAAATTACCCTTTTGTCATAGTGAGCTTGTCGAACTATATTAAACAAAGCGATATCTTTCAATCCTTCGACAGGCTCAGGATGACAATTTTAATACATTTTGTAACTCAAAAGTATTAAGCAGTATCCTTGTTTTATCTCTACTTTTTAAAATCTCCATTCGTTGCCAATCTTCTATTATTTACAATCTCATCTTGTGTAATTATTCCATCTTTAATATGCAAAATTCTTCTCGCACATTCTGCCGTATATTGTTCATGAGTTACCATAATTATTGTTTTTCCTTCTTTGTTGAGATCCTGCAATATTTCCATAATTTCCTCACCAGACTTACTGTCTAAATTTCCAGTTGGTTCATCGGCAAGAATTAAATTCGGATTATTTATTAACGCGCGAACAATCGCAACTCTTTGTTGCTCTCCTCCTGAAAGCTGATTTGGTCTATGTTCCATTCGATGTCCAAGACCAACTCTTTTGAGAAGTTTTATCGCCTCTGCTTCTGCTTTTTTAACATCGCAACCAAGCAAATATGTAGTTGGCAAAAGCACATTATCTAAAACCGTTGTTCTTTGTAATAAATTATAAGATTGAAAAATAAATCCCACTTTTTCATTTCGAAATTCGGCCAACTTGTCATCATCAAGTTTTGAAGTATCATGTCCTTCAAAATAATATTTGCCATTCGTATACTTATCCAAAAATCCCAAAACATACATCAGCGTTGATTTTCCACTACCCGACGATCCCATAATCGAAACAAATTCTCCATCCTCAATATCAAAAGACACTCCCTTGAGAACATGTGTCACAACATCACCTAGTTGATAGTCCTTTGTTATATTTTTTACTGAAATAAGTTTTGACATTGAGGTGAAATTAAATTGTTTTATATAATGGGGTGTGTTTTTTGTTGAAATTTCAAAAATTTTTATGAGATTGATACAAATAACAAACTGCACTATAGCTTCGTTTGTCACTCCAAGATTGTTTTTTTTAAATCAAATTCAGGTCTATAAACATTGACATTTATGAAATTATAGACTAAACTTTTGATAAATATATATAATTTTAAGATTAATTAATCTTAAAATCACACAAAGGAGATTTAATAAATGACTTGCACAACAGAGCCAAAAGATACACTAGCTACGCACATAGGAAAGATTTTAGTTTTGCCAGAAGTTTCAGGAGGAGATTTTGAAATTATTAAGGAAATAAAAGAAATCATAAGAAAAATCGAAACAAAAGAACCAAAATTTATTATTTCTTCGACAAAAGGTTGCTCAAAGTTTCCCTGTAAAGAAATGAGAAAGCAAAATTCGCAGGATTCTTTCATGTTTTCCGTAATTAATTGTACGAATATTCTGAAAGAAACGGAATACAACCCCTCTGATTTCTCATCACCTGAAAAAATGTTGAGATTTTTAAAAGAAATTACCAGACTTTAAGAACAAAAATTTCAATGAGTTGTAGCATCGCTACACTCTCTTTTTTTATTTCAAAAAACTAGACAAGAATAAATAAATTAGAATTGGAAAATTATTCTCTATTCCTCCGCAAACGTCACCACATCTTGCCCCTCTTGCAATCCACTCGTGATTTCCAAATCAATATCACCTCTCAATCCAACTTCAACAAAAATATCTCTGGCAACATCACCTTCAAGAACTTGAACAAATTTTTGTCCATCTCTGTCTTTGAGAGCCTGAAAAGGAATCATCACAACATCATCTTTTCTCGCAGTTAAAATATCAAGGTTAGCAGTCATTCCTGGTTTAATAACTTTTCCATCACCCGCAAACATTGTTGTCAATTTATAATATATTACTCCCGAAATTTCCGTTTCAGCTGGATCAACGCTAACAACTATTCCTTCAAATTCTTCATCAGGACCAAGTGCATCAAAAGTAATTTCAACCTTATCATCAATTTTTACTTTTGAAATATCAACCTCAGAAATATTTGCCGTGATTTCAAAATTCTCATCGGTTATCAAAGAAATAAAAGTCATTGTTGAATTAACTGCTTCGCCGACTTCTCCATTTATCACAGTTATAATTCCATTTCTTGGTGCACGTAAAACTGAATCATCAATTTGACTTTGAATCATATCCACGCTTGCCTGTGCTTCTTGAACTTGTGCTCGATATAATTGAACATCAGACGAACTCGGACCTGCCATCTTGAAGGCCAACTGATCTTGTGCTTGTTTCAAAGCTCCCTCAGCAGACTTGATTGCATTTTGCGCCGAATTTATTTTTGTATTCACTGACGATTCTATTGCAAACAAAGAATTATTTGCTACTGAAAGAGAACTTGTAGCAGAATTCACGGTAGCTTCCGAATTATTCAGATTTGTTTGATTGGTTACTTTTTGAGTTGAAATATTCTGCTGAGCTGTTGTAATATTTGTTATCGCTGTATTCACACTCGTTCTTGAAGTTGAGATACTGGCTTTCAAAGAATCAAGTTCAGTTTGTGAAAGCTGAGAAGAAGTGATCGTGGATCCTAAAACATTGCCAGTATCGCTAAGAGTATCTCTTGTGTCTTCTAGGGAATTTTTCGTCTTCAAAAGAGCTTCATCAATATTTGTAAAGGATTGATTATCTCTAATACTATCTATAAAAT
Organism: Minisyncoccota bacterium; assembly: GCA_023270095.1. GTDB lineage: Bacteria > Patescibacteriota > Minisyncoccia > JAHIHE01 > JAGLIN01 > JAGLLA01. The sequence goes on along the minus strand of JAGLSJ010000020.1, from coordinate 3,010 downwards.
CTTTTGCATTATTATATGAATTATCAGCCACAATTTTACTTTGTGATGAATAATTTAAATATTGTTTATTCAAAACACTCAAAGTATCTTGCGCGTCCTCATATTCCAGCGTAGTTTTATTCGTATTCAAAGCATCAAATACTGTTAAAAGTGAAGAATTGACCACATCCCAAGCATCATCATAATCTTGATTAAGATTATTCTCATTAGAAATTTTTGTATTCTCAAGACTCAAATTTGCATTATCAAGAGTGACCTGCGCGCTATTTACAGAAGAATTTGCATTATCGATATCTTTCTGCCCGCTAATTTGAACATCAGTCAAATTTTGTCCAGCGCTATCCAAAGCAATCTGAGCATTATCAACTGCAGTTCTAGAAATCTGTAAATCCTCAGCAGTTGCTCCCATAATAAGTTTGTTATAATTTGCATTAGCTGCACTCAAGCTTGCTTTTGATCTAGCAAATTGTGACTTTAGTTGATCCGTATCCAACTGAGCAAGCACCATCTCACTTTCAACCTTGTCTCCAACTTTCACATTAATTTGCTCAATTTTTCCCGAATTAACAAATCGCAAATCAAGCTTTGTAGCTGCCTCTGCTGTCCCTGTTGCTGAAACAGTTTGCAAAACGACACCCTTTTCAACTTTTACGGTAGTATATTTTACCTCTGGTTTTCTTGAAAAACCAAAAATTGAAATAATTAAAACAATTATAACTACAACAATTATAACGATTTTCTTTTTTGTCATATTTAATTTGGTTAATATTTGATTTATATAAAAATAATCATCTTTATAAAAATTATCTAATCTACTGATAAAAACTTGTCATTCTGATATATCAAATAAAATATTTACGAAGTGATAAACAAAACGATAGTGTAATTTGTTATTTGTATTAGTCTTACAAAACTTTCTAATACTCAAACGCGTAACACACTCCGCTCCGCTATATATATCACTCCAGCATATAAAATAAAACAATCTTAAAATGACATATTAATCAACAAATATCCTACTCTCCATTTCCTCTATATAAAACAATCTTTTTTTCTGATTCCCAGGCTCCATGCAAGTTACATTCTGTCACCACAGAAACCACTGAATCTTTTTCAAGACTAATTTTGAAGACAGCCTCTGCCTTCTTCTTCTCTTTTAAAATCTGACATTCAAATTGCTCTCCACCGACATAAAGTCTAATACATCTTATAAAATGTTCGGCTGTCATTGGATGAGGTGATTCCCCAACCTTAACTGTAACAGTAAATTCTTCTCTTGGTTTGATAAATTCTGGAAATATAATCCACGGAATATGTTTAACTTCAAATTCTGTTAAAGCTTCGGGATTTTTTGCATGTTGTAATTTCATTTTCTTGTTCTTAAATGATTTATTCGCTTCACTCAAAACAATACATTCTTTATAAGTATTATGCTCCATTTTTTTAATTTTGACAAATTATTTGCTATTAAAAATCAAACCGTCGTTCTAGGGAATTTACGACCCATTCGGCTATCACTCAGAACAAGCTTCTAACCCTATAACTATTTTGCATAAAATTATAAATCAACATAAAACGAGATTTCATACAGGATTTTTTTAATTCGCTATCGTTTACTCAGGATGACAGTGGTTTAATGCATTTTATAATCAAAGTAATTATTCTTTTTTATCACTACTCAACTTCGTTGTCTCAATTCAATTTTTCCACAACAAAAAAACCGCCATCAAATGCGCTTTCCGTTGAAGAAATTGTAGAGAGAAGAAAGAGGATAATAAGTAGAATAACCTCGCTATTCACCTCTGTTATACAGAGTCCTTATAATCGTCTTCCTTCTTTTGATTTTGGCATTAACTGAGAGCAGAATCACCAGATAAATGTGTTACACTATCACAAATACCTTGCACAACATCATCTGTGTTATATGGTTTTGAAGTTGCGTTTAGTGAAGTTCTTTTGTTTTCTGTTCCAGTACCTAATACCTCTAATATTTCTTTACTCATTTAAAATCCCTCGTTTCTTTTGTTATCTCCATATTATTAAAAAATAGATACAATATAGAGATTATTAAAACAAGTCTATCATAAAAACTAACTCTTGTCAATATCCACTTTTTTCTGTAAAATAACAATAAATATACAACTATCATATACAGTTAATATTCGACAATTTAACAATTTAACAATTTAATTTTATGTCAAAATCAAAATGGGGTGTTTCACCCTACAAAGGAAAACCAGATCCAATGAAAGTCGCCAACCGAGTTATGTTTATTTTCGTCCTAATTCTTTTCATCGGCTTTGTCAAAGCTGGACTAAAAGAAGGATGGTTTGATCCTGCCATAGAATTTATAATGTCATAAATTACTTTAAATTATTTATAAAAATCTCTGAAAAATGCAGTTTTTGTCATTTCGACAGAGCGATAGCGACGAGAAATCTATAAATATAATTTAGCTCATTTATTATGTTTTCAGATCTCTCAATCGCTAAGGCTCATTTCGAGATGACATTTAAATAGTATTTCGCAATTCAAAACATACAAACAAAAAACAGCAATATTTCTATTGCTGTTTTCGATTTTGTCTATTTATTTTTTATCGTCATCTTTACCATCGTTCTTCTTCTCATCTTTCGTTTCATCATCTTTCTTCACTTCTTCGTACTCCCCTTCAACTGGACCCTTATTTTCTTCTTTTTTCTTCTCTTCTCCTTCAGCTTGTGCAGCTTGTTCTTGATACATTGCTGTTCCAATTTTTTGAGCCTCAACAGAAAGTTCTTCAGATGCTTTCTTAATCGCTTCAACATCATCACCATCTTTCACCTTTTTCAAGGCCTCAACTTTTTCCTCAATCGACTTCCTGTCATCTTCCTTGATTTTATCTCCAGAATCTTTCAAAAGTTTTTCAGTAGAATAGATCAAAGTATCTGCATTGTTCTTCACTTCAATTTGCTCTTTTTTCTTTTGATCTTCTTCGGCATGAGTTTCGGCATCTTTTGTCATTTTTTCA
>JAGLSJ010000019.1 GCA_023270095.1 Minisyncoccota bacterium | reverse complement strand
CCCCAGAGCATAGTGCAAATTGGTCTTATGTGAAAGATAATATCAGAGATCAAATCGGACAATTCTTGTTTACTAAGACAAAAAGAAGGCCAATGATTTTGCCAGTTATACTTGAAGTGTAAAGATATTTTAGCAATATTCGCTTGTAGAGACGCAGCACTGTTGCGTCTCTTGCAATATAAAAAATTCTGATTCAAACTGCAAAAAAAGCAAAACTATTCACCACTTATATTTTTTATTTGACACAAAAAATATATATGCTATTCTAATCAAAGAAATAAGAGTTCCTTATATAATTACAAAATCCATAAACTAGATCCCGAATTTATTGTTCGGGGTTGGGTCTAGTTTCTTCGCATCTTGCGAAAGGATGATTTCTGCGAAAAAATTTGAGTGGAAATCCGGTTTCCCCCGTAATCATGGGATAAGCTGATGTCGTCTTGCTCTTGCAAGAGTCAGAGTCGGTAAAGTGGTTTTAGGTCCGTTTTACTAGCGGATTTTTTCGTTAGTAGAAACTTAAAACAATCAAGGTGGCACCACGGGAAACTTCTCGTCCTTGCATACATAATTCTTTTTATGTATTCAAAGATGAGAAGTTTTTTTATTTCTCAAAAATATAAATAAACACAAAATTAGAGGTGCAAATAATGAAACTATATTGTCCATATTGTGATGAGAAGATTGAAGTAAAAATAGAAATAAATTTTTATATTTGTCCTCATTGCAAAAACAAACTAGAAAAAATAACTAAAACTTCCTTTTTATCTAAAAAGACTTATGACATCTTAGCATTTAGCAACAAACAAGATAAAATATGTCCTGATTGTCAGAAAGGGATCCTAACAACTAAAGAGAGCTATCCATTTAATTCAGGAGTCATCTATAATTGTAAGAACTGTAAAAGTATTTTTTACAAAAGCTGGCTTTCAAAAGAAAATTTTATAATATTAAAGCTCTAAATACAAAAGCTCTCTTTATTTTTTTTAAATTAAGATTAAATTTAATAATATAAATATATAAAAGAATAATTAGATTAAATTGATAAACTTCTCATATAAAGCTATAATTAAGATATAAAATAATAACAATCATTATGACTACAAAACAAAGAATTTTCAGCGCGATTCAACCTTCGGGAGAGTTACATATTGGCAACTATCTTGGAGCTCTCAGAAATTTTGTTGAGCTTCAAGACAACTATGAATGCTTTTTCTTCATCGCTGATTATCACTCCATTTCAGGGAAATATAATCCAGAAGAAAAGAAAAAACAAATTATGGATTTGGCTCTTGATTTTTTGGCAATTGGGCTTGATTCAGAAAAATGCACTATCGCTGTTCAATCACAAGTACCCGAACACACTGAACTAGCTTGGATTTTCAACACTGTCACTCCCCTTGCCGAATTGCAAAGAATGACCCAATTCAAAGACAAATCCCAACAACAAGACAAGAACATTAATATGGGATTGCTTGACTATCCAGTCTTACAAGCAGCGGACATTTTAATGTATAAGTCTTCTGCCGTACCAGTTGGACAAGATCAAATTCAACATATTGAACTGACTAGAAAGATTGCCAGATTTTTCAACAACAAATTCGGCAAAACTTTTCCCGAACCAAAAGACTTGATTACTGAGACTCCCAAAATTATGTCACTCACCGACCCGACAAAAAAGATGAGTAAATCTTCAGGAGAAAAATCTTATATTGGAATCAATGACGAGCCAGAAGTTATTATGGAAAAGATGAAAAAGTCAGTTTCATTATCAAATACAGAAATAGAAAAAAATGATATAGGAGAATTAATCGATGTGATTGAAAAGCCTATTGTAACTGTAAAAGAAATCATGGATAAACATGGAATGATTTATACCAGTCCAACAGGAAGAGGTGCTTTAATGACAAAATATATTGATGAAAAATTTGTTACAAAAGAAAGTCAAAGAGCTGCTCATATTATTGCCCATTATCATACACTACTAAATATTTTCGTGCAGGAAGATAATAAAAAGAAATATTTTAAAAATAATTTTTTAGCACAAGATGTTAGGTTTTCTGATCTTAAAATTGAACTAGCCGAAGCAATCGCCGAACATTTTCATGATTTCCGTGAAAGACGAAAAGGGTTTGAAAAAAATCCAGATGAAGTAAAAAAGATTCTAGCAGAAGGGGCCGAAAAAGCAAGAGCAATCTCCCAAGAAACAATGAAAGAAGTGAAAGAAAAAATTGGTGTGACTTTATAGAAAATAAAAACTGTTGGCTCCAGTCTCCTGACTGGAGTCTTTTGTTGTTTCAGAAAAAATCATTCAATCAGATAATAAACAAATAAAAAAAGGTTGTAAGAAAATTATTTTTAATTTCTACAACCTTTAAATCTTTAGCTTGGGAGAAATAACTTTACCTCCATTTGTTACTTCTATCACCATTCTCACATAAGAGCTCGTCGGATCTCCATTAATCAATATTTCCTTTTCTGTACCATTAGGTAATATAACTACCGCTTTGTTCATTTCCTATTCCTCCTTTTTTATTTTTATTCCATTTTAACTTTTATCAAATACTTCTCAACCAGCTTTACTTCATTTAAACAAAACGGAGGACTTATGGAATGATATTCGCACTCTTTTGGTTTCAAACAATTTTCTTCGCATAATACTGCTTCTATCTTATGCTCCTTTTTTTCCAACATTTCTCCAGGAACTTGAACTGAATATTCTTTACCTCCTTCTGACTTTACAACATACAATGGCATTATTTTTCCTCCATTTTATTTTCCAGCAGGATTTAAATAATCCCGACATTTTTTACCTAAACAATCTTCTTTGCGGTGTCTTTCACAACCAGCACATATTTCATCTTTAGTTGGATGAATATTTTCTAATATTTTACCCATAACTATTTTCCTCCTGTTCGCAAATTTTTTGTTTTAATTATTTTTATTTCTATAAAATTGTAAATGAACAAAATTTTTTGCCCATAAAAAAATAACCTCTTAATTGAGATTATCTTTTTACGAGTAACAAATTTAAAATCGAAAAACAAGGGGTGAGAAATCCAATATTCTTTTTTCGAAATCTAACTGCCATTGCTTTTGTATAAATTATTACACACTTAATAAGAATATTACTATATTTAATAATTCCTGTCAAGGATACAAACAATAGCTAATTATAAAAACATCTACTCTTTCTAATATAATGCTTGTCGCAAAATTATCTATCATATTTATCTTTTATTCTAATTGTATCATTAGGATGAGGCGTTGAATATTCTTGTAATATCGTATTTTCCAATGCCAAAATTGTATGCGGTGTACAAGGCTCTATTCTGATAGTTTTGTTCTTTTTTACACTAGTCTCTCTATCATCAAATTTAATCAACACTTCACCAAAAGTAATGTGCATGGTCTCGTCTTTTTTGGAATGTTTATGATGCGAGGTTCCTTCATTTTTCATAAGATACAATTCTTTTGTTAAATATTTATCAGTTAAAACTATCGTCTTTTCATATCCCCAAGGCTTATCCTCTTTGTTGCTATATTCATCATTAACCCTTTTTAAATCTTTGATAGAATCAACTGACTGCCAAAAGACATCTTCCTTGTAATAATTCATTAGTCCAGACTTTGCTATCTCTGGAAAAATCAAATCTTCAATCGATCCCTCTTTATATTTCGAAATAAGAGTCTTTAATTCTTTTGATATTATATATATTCCTGCATTCAGATAATGATTTAAAACTGGCTTTTCTTTAAATCCAATAATTTTCTTTTCTGATAATTCCGCTATCCCATAAGGAGAAACAAGTGGCGTAATATACATAATCATCTGGTTCTTATGCTCTTCAATCATCTCTTTGATATTTACATCACAGACAACATCTCCATTCCGAATAATATAATTATCAGAATCAAAATTTTCCATCAAATTATTAATGGCATATAAAGTTCCTCTTGGTTCGTCCTCGATTAAATAATTTATTTCAACCCCATTCCATTTTTCTCCAAACCTCTCTTGAATTTTTTCGTGTAAATGTCCACAAAGCAAGACTGCTCTATCTACTCCAGCATATTTAAATTGCAAAATTTGCTTATCTAAAATGGTATAATCTTTTTTGATTTCCAAAAGAGGCTTTGGCACATTATCAGTCAAAGGTTTAAGTCTTTTCCCATATCCCCCACATAAAATTGCTCCAATCATATCAATAATTTAATTTATAAACTCTCGATTAAGGAGGTTAAACTTCCTTAATTATTGTAAAGCGTCAGATACTTCTTTTATTTTTTCTTCCATAATTTCTTTAGTTTTTGCCTCAAGATTTAGTCTAATTACTGGTTCTGTGTTCGATCCTCGTAAATTAAACCACCAATCAGAATATTCAACAGTAACTCCGTCAAGTTTAATAATTTTTCCATCGTTATATATTTTCTCAATCTCGTCCATTTTTTCTTGCACACTATCAACCTTAAAATTTATCTCGCCTGAATGAAAATATTTTTTATATGGTGCCACAATTTCTGAAAATGGCGCACTTTTTTCGGAAAGAAACTTCAAAAATTTTGCCACGAGAACAAAAGGCATTTCAAAAGTTCCATAAGATTTTCGATAAAAATAATGACCCGATGATTCTCCTCCGAAAATAGCATCATTTTTAATCATGATTTCTTTGATAAGAGAATGACCAACTGGAGTAACAATTGATTTTCCACCCATTTCATCAATCATATCTTTTGTAATTCTTCCTGGTCTAATATCATAACAAACTGTCGCTCCTTGATTATCTGCAAGTTCAATCTGTGCCATAATACCTCTGAGAATTTCCTGTCTTAAAGAATTTCCTTTTTCATCAACAAAAAAATATCTGTCTCCGTCACCATCTGGCGAAATTCCAAAATCTGCTCCAGTTTCAATCACTTTTTGTTTCAAAAGTTCAAGATTTTCTTCTTTGAGAGGATCTGCTTCATGAGATGGAAAAGTTCCATCAAGCTCAAAATTAACTTTAACCAATTCAACTGGAACTTTTCCAAAAAATTCTTCCATATCAAGAGCTCCCATAGAATTTGCAGCATCAATGACGATTTTAAATTTTTTAATTCCTGAAATATCTAAATCAGAAAATTGATCAACTGCAAGATCATCTAAAACATTTTCTTTTTCAACAACCTCTCCTTTTTTTTCTGATTCTACAAAACTACCATCTAAAATAATATTTTTAATCTCTATGATTCCAGTGTCCTTGCTAATTGGTAATGATCTTTCTTTAACAAGTTTAAATCCATTATATTCTTTTGGATTATGAGATGCCGAAACCTGAATTCCACCATCATAACCATAAAAACCAACTGCAAAATAAAATGTGGGCGTGCTTACTAGCCCAATATCAATTACACTTAAACCACTATCAATAATTCCCCTAATCAACTCTTTTTTTAATGACGGCGATGAAATTCGCATATCAGATCCAACCACAATATCTTCTGCTTTTGGATTTTCTTTCAAAATAAAAGTTGCATATCCCCTTCCAATTTCATAAGCGGTTTTCTCGTCTAGTTGACTAGGATAAATTCCCCTAATATCATATGCCTTAAAAATTGATTCATCTATTTTCGTCATAAACTAATCTCTTAAATTATTAATTATATCCTCAAGTCGAAATAAATCCTGAATTATATAATTAGTTAATTCTGATTTTTTTTCAATATGACCTCCTTGTGGTCTGATTATTTTCATCGTCGTAACTTCAGGCAATTTCTTTTTTACGCTATCAATACTCTCTGCCTTATCCTCTATGAAGACTAATTTCTCTTTGTATTTGTTTTGAATTTCTTCAACATCTTCTGCCTTATCTCGTGAAGTTATAATAATTTCACTGAAATAGGGAATAATACCAGATTTTTCAATCTTGTTTTTCTGAAAATCAGATAAACCGTATGAAAGAAGGATTAACTCTTCTTTTTTTGCAATATTTAAAAAACAGAAAAAATCTGAAAAAATAAAATCACTAAATCTTTCAGTTAAATTTTGCATGCCTTCTTTTGCCTTCTTTTTGTCGTAAGACCTTGCTCTTTCTATTGTGTCCAAAAAAATATCAGGGTTAAAATCATTAATATCTTTTTTGCATTGCTGATAAGCACTCCAAAACTCATCATCTGTAAATCCAAGACGATTAAAAATTTTTCGAAACTCCTGCATAACCTGAAATGTATCGAATATAGTATCATCAAAATCTAGAATTATTTTCATTGTTTTTTATTTTTTTTAATTATATTTTTATGCTCTGTATAATAAATCATATTTGATTTTATATTTTCTTTTACTACTGACCCTGGACCAACTACACAATTTGAACCAATAAATATGCCAGGCATCGTACTTACATTTATTCCTAAAAAAGATTTTTGTCCCATTGCTAATCCAAAAGATTTTTGTCCAGTATCAACTTTGTTTTCTCTAATCACTGATTGAATCCCGCCTCTATCAATTCTAACATTTGCAGAAACAATACCAGCACCTATTTTTGATCCTCTACCGATAAAAGAATCTCCAAGAAAACCAGAATGCATATGAACTCCAGCTTGTAAGTTGCATCTTGCTACCTCAGCATTTGCACCAACAAGAACATCTCCTTCTAAGTTTGTAAAATTTCTAACTATAGAGTTATTTCCAATAATTACATTTTTACCTATATAACACGGTCCATTTATAACTGCATTTTCATAAATTTTTACACCATCTTCAATTATCACCTTCCCTTTTATCGTTGCTTTTGGAGAAATTTTTGCTTTTGGAGAAATTTTTGCTTTTTTAATTTTGCTATCCAAAATCATTCGAATAGTTTTTAAAAGATCCCAAGGATGTTTTAATGAAGGGATATCCAGATTTGTTAAAACAACTTCCGCTTCTTTTTCACTTGCAAAAAGATTAATCGTATCTTCAAGAGAATCATTATTTTTTTCAACACGATCATGATATGAAAAAAACTCCTTAGGCAAATAATATATACCAATCACTTTTATATCAGAAGGCTCTTTACCTTTTTTTGGTTTTTCAACAACTTCTAATACCTTATCGTCTTTTAATTTCAATATTCCATAATTCCACGGAATACCAGTTTTTCTGCCAACTAATATCATATCAGACTTGGATTCTTTTTGCTTTTTTATAATTAAGGGTATAATCTTTTCAGCATCAAAATGGTTAGCATTCAACACAAAAAAATTATTTTTTATATGTTCTCTTGCTAACAAAACTGCCTCTCCTCCACCTTTTGCTTTTTTTTGAATCTCATATTTTATGTTCACGCCGAATCTTGAACCATCTCCAAGTTCATTCTCAATATCCTTTTTAAGTGACTGTATAATTATTATTTCCTTAATTCCAGATTTTTTAAGGCTTTCTATTGTCCATTGAATAATTGACTTGCCCATAATCTTAAAAAGAGTTTTGTGCTCACCTTCAGCCAACGGCCAGAATCTTTTCGACGATCCAGCCGCTAAAATTACTGCTTGCATATATTATTTTTTATTATTTTTTAAATATATATCTTGCGTTGGATAAGGGATTATTATACCCTCTTTGTTAAATCTATTATAGACTTCTTCGTTTATCTTAGTCTTGACAGTAAATTTCTTTTTAGGACTATCAACCCATGCTACAATCAAAAAATTTAAGGAAAAGTCTCCAAGCTCAGTAAGAGAAACATTAGGAGCTGGATCCTTTTCAATTTCATCTATGTTCTCCATAATCCCAAAAAGGATCTTTTTTACTTTATCAATATCAGACCCATAAGCAACTTTCACGATTATCTTTTCTTTAATTTTTGCAGCTGGTTGATTATAGTTTATGATCTTAGAGCCAGCAATGATATTATTTGGAATAACAATGACTGTTTCATCGACAGTTTTAATTCTTGTTGATCTTATTCCAATTTCTAAAACATCACCAAATTCTCCACTTTCCAACTGAATCCGATCACCTACTCGAAAAGGTTTGTCAAAATAAATAGAAATTCCTCCAAATAAATGAGCCAAGGTATCTTGAGCGGCAAAAGCGATCACAAAACCCATAATACCAGCGGAGGCCAGAAGAGGCGTAATATCAATGTTCCACATTTTAAGAAAAATCATAATGCCGACAAAAAATATAACAATGTTACTTAAATTTTTAAAAAGGGGCATTAATTCATCATCTAAGGTAGATTTTGTTTTTTCAGCAAATTTAAAACCAACCCCGGTAATTATAACTCGCACAAGTTTCGATATTGCATAAATCCAAATGATTAATGCTATTGATTTTATAATCTTCGAAAAATCATCAGAATATCTTGTCACAACACCAATATAACTAAAAGACTGGAAAATACCGAGAAGAACAACGGAATAGAAGATTGGCATATTCAATATTTTCATTATCTTGTCATCCATGTCATTTTTAGTCTTTGCGGTCAAAGCTTTAAAGACCTTATTAAACAGAAAGTTTGTAATCTGAGCTAGAATAAAAAAAACGACTAAAATAAGTATTGCCACGATGTACGAAGCAATTGTTATTCCTGTATATGTGCCTAATGCTTGGTTTAATTGTCCAAAATAGTCAATCATAGTTATTTTATTAATTTTTTATGCTTTTATTATAGCAGAAATATAAGATTTTGGAAGAGCAAATTATAATTAATATTGACAGAGTGATATATTATGATAATCTTTATAATATCGCAAAATTTAAGAGGAGATAGAGAAAATTGAAAATAAAAATATTAATAGCTTTATTGCTAATACTGATGCTAGTAACGAATGTAACAGCAAAAAATGTCGCAACAGAAACCAACGAAACAAAAATACAAATACAAAATGAATTTCCAGAAGAAATTGAAGAACCTGGATTTGAAGCAATATTTGCCATAGCTGGACTATTTGCTGTGGTGTTTCTAGTTAGAAGGGATTGATAAGCCGACTGGTTACATTCCTTCTTTTTTTATTTATATTTTAATCTAAATTGACCTAACTGAGATTTTAAAGTAAGCTTTAGGAAAGAATACAACATAATAAAATTAAAAAAGTTTAATACTTAATACTAACGCCATGGGATTTTCAGTCGGAATTGTGGGCTTGCCAAATGTCGGCAAATCAACACTTTTCAAAACAATAACCAAAAAAGAAATCGACATTTCAAATTATCCATTTTGTACGATTGATCCAAATGTCGGAATTGTCAAAGTTCCAGATGAAAGACTTGCCAAGCTCGCCGAATTTTCACAAACCGAAAAAATCATTCCGACAGCAATTGAATTTGTGGACATTGCAGGACTTGTCAAAGATGCTCATAAAGGAGAAGGATTAGGAAACAAATTTCTCTCAAATATTAGAGAGGTTGATATGATCGTTCATATTGTGCGTGGATTTGAAAACGGAAATATCATTCATGTTAGTGGGAAAATCAATCCTAGCGATGACATTGATACGATTAATCTTGAATTGATTTTAGCTGACTTAGAAACAATTAACAAAGGTTTGTTAAAAATTCAAAGAGATGTTAGGGCAGGAAAAAAAGAAGCAATTGAGCTTCAAAATGTTCTTGAAAAATATAAATTAGCGCTTGAAAATGAAAAATTTGCTAACAGCGTTGAGCTAAGCGAAAATGAAAAAAATGCTATCAAGGGGCTGCAACTTCTCACAAACAAGCCAATTCTTTATGTTGTTAATGTGAACGAAGATCAAAAAATTGACGAAAATTCAATTTTACCAGAAATCAAAAATAAATTATTTATTCCAATTAAATTTGAACTTGACCTGATGGATTTGTCACCTGAGGAAGTCCAAGAATTCAAAAATGAAACAGATCTTGACGAAAATGTTTCCAGTCTTGATGATCTTGTGAAGAAATGTTACGAATCACTTGGACTAATTACTTATATCACGACAGGAAAAGTTGAAACGCGTGCCTGGACCATTAAAAAAGATTCCACTGCCCCACAAGCAGGGAGTGCAATCCATTCAGACTTTGAAGAAAAATTCATTCGCGCCAATATTATTAATTGGCAGAAATTATTAGATTCTGGTTCGATGTCAAATGCCATTGACCAAGGACTCTTGCGAACTGAAGGCAAAGAATATAT
>JAGLSJ010000018.1 GCA_023270095.1 Minisyncoccota bacterium | reverse complement strand
TGGATAATGGATTTGTCATTTCGAACGATAGTGAGAAATCTATAAGCTTAACCATTCTCACGCTTTTAGATTTTTCGCCTACGGCTCGAAATGACAGTTAGAAGTTTTATTAAATTTTTAGCTAAATTAAAGCGATTATAAAGATCTCGCTATGAGTTCATTGCAAAATTTACAGATTTCTCACCCTCCGGAATTCGAAATGACAATTTGAAGTTTGCCAAAGAAAACAAAGTGAATTATTATTATAAAGTAATCAAAAACAAAACCTTTTTAGCGCGAAAAACACTATCTTTTTCATCGTTTATATATATCTATGAAAAATATTTTTTAATGCCTTAAATATAGGCAAAGATTATCAAATCAGTTAAGATAACTTTAAAATGAATACTAAAGAAATATCCATTATAATTCCTGCATATAATGAAGCTGAAAATCTTCCTTTTTTATGTGATGAAATTGAAGATGTATTAAAAAACATTACTGAAAATTATGAGATAATTATAATTAACGACGGAAGTACTGACAAAACAAAAGAGGTTATTGAAAACTTAAATAAAGAAAAAGATAATATACTTAGAATAAATTTTAGAACTAATCTTGGCAAAGCATCTGCTTTGAATGCTGGCTTCAAAAAAGCTGGAGGCAAAATCATTTTTACAATGGATGCAGACTTACAAGATGATCCGAAAGAAATCCCAAATTTTATCGAAAAAATCAACGAAGGGTTTGACCTTGTTTCTGGCTGGAAACAAAATCGCAAAGATTCATTTATAAAAAATACTAGTTCCAAGTTTTTTAACTCTGTAACTTCCCTCTTTTCCAAAATAAAGCTACACGATTTTAATTGTGGATTTAAAGCATATAAAAGTGAAGTTGCTAAAAGTTTAGATTTATATGGTCAAATGCATAGATATATTCCCGTGATGGCAGGCAATGAAGGCTACAAAATCACCGAAATTCCAGTTCATCACCGAAAAAGAAAGTTTGGAAAGTCAAAATATGGACCAATTAGATTTCTGAATGGTTTTCTAGATTTATTAACAGTAATGGTTTTAACAAAATATTTCAAAAGACCAGCACATTTTTTCGGTGGACTTGGAAGCATCGCCCTTTGCTCAGGATTTACGATTGGCATCTACATTACTTATCTCAAACTTACTTTTGGCAATATTCAAGGAAGATTACCTCTTTTTATTGCAGGAATTTTGCTTATTATGGTTGGAGTTCAACTAATATCTCTTGGATTAATTGGAGAGATGTTTGTGAAAATTTCAAGAAAAGAAGATAAAAATGAATAATCATTATGTATACCAAAAAAATATTAGTTACAACCACTACTTTTCCCAGCTTTTTAGAAGGTGATTCAATTCCACCTTTTATTTATGAATTATCAAAAAAATTGGCGAAAAATGATGATTTTAAAATAATTATCTCAACACCCTACATCAAAAATTCAAAAAAGTTTGAAGAAAGAGATAATTTAAAAATATATCGCTATAAATATGGATTTACTTCTCTTCGTAATGGAGCAATTTTACCAAATATTAAAAAAAATAAATTACTTATTTTTCAATTACCGTTTCTATTATTTTTTTCTTTTTTCTCTTTAGTGAAATTAGTAAAAAAAGAAAAAATAAATATTATCCATGCTCACTGGATTATTCCTCAGACATTTTTAGCAGTTCTTTACAAAAAAATGTTTTTGAAAAAAGATTTAAAAATAATATGTACCATTCATGGAAGCGATATATTTGAATTAAGAGGTTGGCTCATGACGAAAATAAAAAAATGGACATTAAACAATGTTAATTATATAACAGTGGTAAGTAAAGAAGTTATGAAAGAAGTTAAGGCACTAAAGATAAAGAACATGTCTATTATTCTAGCACCTATGGGAGTTGATGATGAAATTTTTAATTCTGAAAACAACAAAAACATCAAAGAAAAATATAGTATCAATAATCCACTGATTTTGTCTGTTGGTAGATTGGTTGAAAAAAAGGGGATAAATTTTTCCATTTTAGCAATAAAAGAAGTTATAAAAAAATATCCCAATGTAAAATTACTTATCATCGGAGATGGACCACTAAAAAATAATTTAGAGTT
This sequence comes from Minisyncoccota bacterium, assembly GCA_023270095.1. Lineage (GTDB taxonomy): Bacteria > Patescibacteriota > Minisyncoccia > JAHIHE01 > JAGLIN01 > JAGLLA01. Next base: position 8,530 of record JAGLSJ010000018.1, on the reverse strand, counting down.
ATTGTCGAAAAAACTATCTCTAGAAAAAAACATATTTTTTTTGGGAGGAGTTGCGCATGAAAAACTTTCAGAATATTATAAATCAGCAGATATTTTTATAAGCTCTAGCCTTAGCGAAGGGTTTGGATTAACATTTGTTGAATCTATGTTGTGCAAATGCCCTGTAATTGGACCAAGCTTAAATTCTGTTTCTGACATAATTAAAAATGAAAAAGTTGGAATTCAAGTAGATACGAAAAATACTAAATTATTCGCCAGTAAAATCATAGAGCTACTAGATAACAAAGAAAAAGGAAGTTTATTAGCAGAAAATGGCTATAAATTTGCAAAAGATAATTTTACATGGGATGTTTCTGCAAAAAAATATTATGAATTAATTTTTGATTTATAAAATATGAAACAAACAAAAATATTATTTATTACTCGACCTATATCACCTCCATGGGACGAAGGAAGTAAAAATCTCAGTTATAATATAAGTAAACACATAAATAATTTTATCATTTATTTATTAAGTAACAAAAAAGCAAATTTAAGTATAAAAAAAAATATTATTAAAGAAGATATCTACATAAACAATAAATTATCACTTTTAAATAAAACTATCTTACTAAACTATTTGCTTAAAAAAAATCATGAAATAAAAATTTTTCACCTATTTTTTACACCAAAAGCAATAACCTCATCTATTATAAAGAAGATTGTTCAAAAAAAAAATAAGATTATAATACAAAATATACCGTCAGTTAACAGCGTTAAAACAATTAATAAAAATACCTTAATTGGAAATACTATAATATGTTTATCGGATTATTCAAAAAATAAATTAAATTTACTAGGATTTAACAATGTTAAAAAAATCTACCCAGGAATTGATATTAATAAATTTAAACAGGAAGAAAAAAATCTCACTCTCAGTAAAAAACTAAATATATCCACAGATGAAAAAATAATTTTATATCCTGGAAATTTTTATTATCAAGATGAAATTAGAATGCTCACAAATTTAATCAAATATTTAAAAGAAAAAAATAATCGTTTTAAATTTATTTTTGCCTGTAGAGATAGAAAAGATTTCTTATTTAATGAAAGTAATCTTAAAAAAAAAGCTAGAGCTATAATTTTAAAAAACAATCTTAAAGAAAGTACAATCTTTTTAGAAACTATTTGCAATATGAAGGAGTTAATAAATTTATCAGATATTGTGGTTTTTCCGTTATATCAATCTTCTAGAAAATTGGATATCCCTATGATATTATTAGAGTCAATGGCTTGCAAGAAACCAATTATTATAACTGACATACCTCCTATAAATGAAATTTTTAAAAAAGAAGTTGGTTTCAGGATAAAACCAAAAGACGATAATGATTTCTTTATTAAAACTGAACTACTTATCAACAACAAAGAGCTAAGAGATAATATGGGTGAAAATGGAAGAAAGGTTGTAGAAAAATATTTCGACATAAAAAATATAGCTCAAAAATATAATAAAATATATAATGAATTTAACTTATGAAAAAATTAGAAAATGAAAAATACTATAATGAATTTAGCAAAAAATATAACAACAAAAGACGAGCTGGGAGTTATCTAGACTATATTAATAAAACTGAAATATCCATTATCGAACCATTTATCAAAAAGAAAAAAATCCTAGAAGTCGGTTGTGGAACAGGTTTAATATTACAAGAAACTCAAAAAAAAGCACTGGAAGCAATTGGAATTGATATAAGCGAAAAAATGCTTGATCTAGCTAAAAAAAATAAGTTATATGTCAAAAAAGCTAATGCAACCTCTATTCCTTTTCCTGATAATTATTTTGATGTGGTTTATTCTTTTAAAGTCTTACCTCACATAGAGAACATTGATCTAGCTATTAGAGAAATGAGAAGAGTGACAAAAAAGGAGGGTTATTTGATTCTAGAATTTTACAATCCTTATAGTATTAAAAAAATAACAGATACCATAAGCGGAAACAATGTTTATACACGATATGATAGCATTAAAAAAATTAAAAAAATGACGAAAAAACATAATATTGAAATAAGAAAAATTTACGGAATCAAAATTATCATATTAGAGCTTTTTTCCAAAATACGAATTATAAAAAAAATATTTCTTTTTTTAGATAAAAAGTTATCACTCTCAATGTTTAAATACTTTGCAGGCTATATTATTATTATTGCAAAAAATAATGAATAATAAAAAAATATTACTATCTTCTATTTTATATATAATAATATTTTTTTTATTATATAATTTTATAAAAAATAATTTATCTGATATTTCTCAGATAAAAAATATTACACTTGATTACCTTTTGTACTCATCATTTTTTATATCAATAACTTTAATATTGCTTGGAATAAAAACAAAATTAATAGTAAATCACTATGGCATACATTTATCAAAAACTGAGTGGTTAGGCCTTGGAGTAATAAATACTTTTTGGAATTATATCTTTCTAAAGGGCGGAGTTATGGCACGAGCTGTCTATCTAAAGAAAAAAGATCTTTCCTATTCAGATTTTTCTTCAATAATTGTAATATCTCATATTATAAGCTTAATGTTATTTTCATTTCTATCTTTTATTATTTTTGTTTTTGCTAGTTTTTACTTTCATATTTCCTTGCTCAAAATTATTATATTTTTTTTAATAATCTTTATTTTAATGATTTTAATCCTAAAAGGATCGATTAAGACAGAAAATAAAATTATTCAACAATTTTTAAAGAACAAAGATGAAATTAGAAAAAATAAATCATTAATTACCAATCTTGTTTTTCTTGAACTACTTATTATAATTATTTATGCGTTAAGATTAAAAATTATTGGAGATTTTTTCAGTTATAATATACCCATCACAATATATTTTTTAACAGCTCTATTTTCTAATATTTCAGTAAATATTTTAAATTTAATTCCAGGAGGATTAGGCATCAAAGAGGCTGGAGCTGGATTTATTTTTAAAGTATTTGGCTTTAATTTAGAATATGGCATTATTATCACACTAATTGATAGAATTATTGCTATATTGATAATTCTACCTCTTGGTATATTTTTCAATTTAATTCTTCTCAAAACAGTACATAAACAAAAGAAAATCTAATTTTTCAGTAATATAATAAAAAAGGTGGACAAGTCCACCTTTTTATTTTGCTTAATTGTAATCTAACAAAAATTACATTATAAGCTTATTGAAGAATTTGAGTAACGACGATAACCATAGCATAAGCAAGACCTGCGATTACCATTCCAATAATTCCATAAGAAATAGTCTTTTTTGCTGCACCAACTGCATCATCATTTCCACCAGCAGTAAGATATTGCACACCTCCCCAGATGATTACTAAGGTAGCAATAATAGCAATAAATCCTAAAATCCAATTTGTAAGATTCATTACAGCCATTTCAATGTCAGTAGGAACATTTGATGGTGCGTTTGTTTTTCCCCATTGTGCAGAAGCTATTGTACTAACAGTCAAAGCATAAGCAGTAAAAGAAGAAACAGTAAGAGTTTTTATTAAATTTTTCATTCGTTTCACCTCCTTTCGAATTTTTATTGATTTAATTTATATTTATATATCTAATTTTGAAGTATCGTAGCCACAACAACTTTCACGATGGCATAAGCGAAACCAGCGACGACTAAGCCTATTAATGCATATGAGATGGTCTTTTTTCCGTTTTCTGCCTTTGAGTCATCGCCTGCTGAAGTAAGATATAGAACTCCTCCATAGATTATCATCAAAACCGCGATCAATCCAACAAATCCCAAGATCCAATTTGTCATATTGATAATTGCTCCTGTAAAATCAGTTGGTACATTAGCCGGAGTCGCAGGTGCTGCCCAAGCACAATCAGCAGGACAATTTACGGCGTCTTCGCCAACATCACATGTTCCACTATCATCACATGCCATTACCTTCTCCGCCGGAAAAATCACCAAAACCGAACTAATCATCAAAATCATAAGAATCAATGTCGTTGAGAAAAACTTTTTCAAACTTGTTTTTTTCATATTTTTTTAATTTAGATGTTAAAAAATATTTTCTAGGTAAGTATCGTAGCCACAACAACCTTCACGATAGCATAAGCAAAACCAGCGATAACCAAACCTATTAATGCATATGAAATGGTCTTTTTTCCGTTTTCTGCCCTTGTGTCATCCCCTGCTGAAGTGAGATATAAAAATCCTCCATAGATAACCATTAAAACCGCGATTAATCCAACAAATCCCAAAAGCCAATTTGCCATATTAACAAGTGTAGGATTAATATCTTCGACTACATTATCTGGTTTATTAGGAGTGTCCCATCCGTCGTCCATGTCAGCTAGTGCTGTACCTATATAACATACAAAAAGAAATACTGACAATGGCAATATATATATATTGTTTTTCATTTTCATAAAATTATATCTCTAATATATAAATGGGAAATTACTAATCTAGCTACTAAATATTAATTAAAAATTACAGCCACTAGAAGCCTAACTATCGCAAAGGCCAGACCAGTAACTATCAAACCTATCAAAGCATAGTAGATAATTTTTTTAGCTAATTCTGATTTTTGTGCATCTCCCGAAGAACCGATATAATTTATACCACCCCAAATCAAAGCCAAAACTGAAAAAATTGCTGCAAAACCTAAAAGCCAATTAATTAGATTCTCTGCCATCTGGTCCATATCGTTTGCCAATCCAAAACTGGAGGGTTTTTCCCATTGAGCATTTGCTATATTTACAATTGCAAATAATTGAAGAATCAACAATGTATTAAATATTTTTAGATTATTTTTTTTCATTATTACTATTATTTCATTTTTTAAAGATACGGTCAAATAAAATCAAGGAGCAAACATCTTGCTTATTACAGAAATAATGGCGAATGACACACCTATAACAAAAACTCCTAATATTGCATATTTGATAATCTTCTTCGCTGTTTCTGTCTTTTGCGCATCGCCTGAAGAGCCGATATAGTATATACCACCCCAGATAAGAAATATTACAGAAAGAACAAGCCCAAATCCTAGTATCCATTTAGTTACACCATCCAACGAATCCTCTACGGACACTGTAGGAACTCCAGGAGGTAAACAATCTGCCTTACAGTTAAATATTGTTTCTCCTGATCCACATATTCCATCTCCATTACAAGCACTTGCCACATTTACGCCAATAATATTTATATCATTAAAAGAAAATTGTCCAAACGAAAAAACAGAAAAAAATATTATAAAAAAAAGTATTTTCCCGTTGATTAAGCTTTTCATCTCTATTTTATTATTTCTTATTTTTATAATTTTCGATTGCCTTGTGTAGGGCGCTAGCAGCTAGATTTGAACAATGCATTTTCATCGGCGGAAGTCCTTTTAGATTTTTTGCAACATCACTGTTCGTAATTTTCATTGCCTCGTCCAATGATTTTCCCTTCGCAAGGTCCGTCACCATCGAAGAAGTGGCAATTGCTGCCGCACATCCCAAGGTTTCAAATGTGATGTCTTTAATGTTTTTACCATCAACTTTAATATATATTTTCATCAAATCTCCACAAACTGGATTGCCTGCCTCCCCTACTGCATCTGCTTGTTCCATTTTACCATAATTATGAGGATTTGTGAAATGCTGAATTACTTTTTTTGTATACATATATAAAAATAGTTTAAAATTTATCTTGTCTAACTGTTTATACTTTCATTTTAAAGCAAAATACTTCTCTGTCAATCATATGCAAAATTATTTTTGTAACAAATATTGCGATGGTTGTCCTCTGCTATACCTAAATTTCTCTATTTATTTATAATTCCTATAATACAGCTAGTGATTATAGGTTTGTTTTAATATATGAGAATGAAGATTCTGAATCAAGTTCAGAATGACAGCATTTGTCAGTAAATTTTAGCTTCTATTCATCTCCCGACAAATCTCTCGAAAAAACAATTCCATAAATTTTGTCTGTCTCTAATTTACCCTTAAAATAGCTTTCTTTTTGGTCTTGAGTTATCAAACCAGCAGATTCCCAGAGAATGTTCCAAGATTCAGGGACTTTAATCGTGCCAGAAAAGCCACTTCCTTGACTACCAGATTGTTTTTGAACCATCATACTATATTTATCAGCTGGTTTTGTAAAAGAATTAAAATCAATTTTATAAGGCAATTTATATTTATAAGTTACTTCAACTTTTTCACCAGGACTGACATAAACCCAATTTCCAAAAACAGTTTTTCCGGATTCAGTAAAAATTTGAGTACCAGAATCAAGATCAATTTTGATTGTGTCTTCAATAAGCTTTACATCTTCATCAATACGAAAATTGTCATAATCCATCGGTGGCACGTATTCTTGCACAGTATGTCCACTAGCTTCCAATAGAACACTGCCTAACGGAACATACACTCGCAAATAATCAGAATTAACTCGATTATACCAATCATATTCACTTTGCCCACCAGTGTGTACTCTCGTGATTTTTACAGTATTAATTATTGAACCGTCTTCCTGAATTTCCGTCAGATGATCAATGCTCTCCTCAACAACCACATCTGTTTTGTATCCATTTATATTACTGTTTATAACACTGAGATAATTACCACTCGAATTCAACATTTGCCCACCCCAGCCTCTTCTTAAAATCATATTTTCAATTTCAGAATCTCTGTGATAAAACATTATATGTTTTTCTTTCAGACTTTCTTCGACAATATTAATAAAATCCAAATATCTTTGAAGCTTCTCTTGCTTGCTCATCCCCTCATTGTTAAACATTTTTTCAAATATGACCGGCATTAAATCAACCAAAAACTTCTTCGGTTTATTTTCCTGTTTATCATATAATTCTTCAACCTGCATTTGCGACATAGAAATAAAATTCTCAGAATCAATCGTCATATCATATTCATCCATTCGAATCGGTCCAGTGATTCGCAAGACTTTTTCAATAACATTTGGCGTAAAAGAAATCACCCCGTCAACCGTAGATCCACCAGTTTTTTCGTAAAAAGAAGCAACTTTTTGAGCGCTAGTTGGAAAATCGGCAAACCAATTTGCATCATGCATACTCCAGCTTGCACTGATTTTTTGAATAGGCATCGGGGGAACAATTTTTTCTTTCAACTGACCATCAGGATTAAATATTCCATCAATAAACATATTTTCAACTTTTCCATTTTCCATATTCAAAATTCCATAGCTTCCAATAAATCCTCCTGTTGCCCTCATTTCACTATTATTTTGAAACAACAGCAAATATTTCTGTGGTTGATTATCTCCGATTATCTCCGTCAAAACTTCAAAATCTTCAGACAGGTTTTCCAAATTATCAACTACCACAGGTAATTCCTTCTGAACAAGTTTCATCTTCTCTCTCATCTCATCGGGAACATAAGCTACATTTATCAAAGATATATTGTTTTCCGCTTCCCTTAAATTAACCGCAATTTCATCAATTATAATTCCAAAACCAGAAATTGATGCGGAAGAAAAATTATTTTGATCTAATCGTGAAATCTCATCCAAAAGTTTCGCAATATTTTCTCCTGCAATTGCAATATTTTCTCCTGCCTCTGAAACATTTTTCGCAGTAGAAAGTGGTGTATTTATTGGCAAAGAATTTATAACTCCCGCCAATCCCAGCCCAAGTTCATCAGTCAATCTTTTCGCTTCAGAAAAATTGAGTTTGGCATCCTCAAATGCACCAAAGCTTTCATCAAATTCATTATCAGCAACCGACTGACCTGCTTGCTTTAAGTTATCGAAAGCTTCCACTCCAACTCCCATAATCCGACCCTTTTCTTCGATTTCTTTTTGAAAAAATGAAAGAGAAAAAACAAAAGATGATATCAAAAAAGACACAAGAACAAATGAAGCGAAAGATTTACTTAGCAAAAAAGAAAAGTTAATTTTAGGTTTTGTTCCATCAATATAATCCGAGGAAAAATTTTCTGCTTTCTCGATTTTCTCGCTTGCAACAAAATCTTGTTTATTTTCAACTTCTTCATTTTCCAATTTAGACAAACTATGTTTTTCATCTACAGGAACTGTAGGTGATATCTTAAAATGTCGCTCTCGCTCAAGATTATTAACCTCAACATTAGAGTCTTTCTTAGAAACTATAACAGATGTATCAATTGAATTTTTCAATGATAAATCCGTATTTCTCAAAACATTTTCTTGCTTTATGTCAGATTTTTCGTCAATTTTTTTTGACTCTATATTTTTTTCCCTTCGAACAATTTCACGAACCGTATTATTTGAATTTTCTACTAATATATTTTTTCTTTTTTTCTCATCAGAAAACTGGCGCAAATCAATAATACCTTTGTTTGTGATATCTCCCCTTTGATAAAGAAGATTTGATTTTTTATTTGAAATTATATCCATTTATTAAGGCTTACTGGATTCCAGATAAATTTCTCTTTTAATTCTTCGTAATAAAATTTTCTGAAATGACAAAAAATTGACTTTTTTATTAATAATGATTATATTGTAATAAACATTTGAGAAAAAGGAGGATAAATATGGAGATTA
>JAGLSJ010000017.1 GCA_023270095.1 Minisyncoccota bacterium | reverse complement strand
CTTTATTTGTAATATTACATCTCCCTTTGCCTGTAATTAAAAGTTTTGTTCCTAATTTTCTATTTTTTTCAATCAAAAGAACTCGAGCTCCAAGCTCACCTGCTCTACCCGCCGCTATCATTCCTGCAGGTCCTCCTCCAATTACTACAATGTCATATTTCATATATTTATTATTATCTCAAAAATAAAAACCCTTGTACAGGGTTTTTATTTTTTTTAAACCAGAAAAGATTTATACGCGTGATACTTGAGTAGCGTTCAAACCTTTTGGAGATTCTGTTACTTCAAAAGTAACATCGTCACCTTCTCTAAGTTCATCGAAAGTTACACCAACAAGTTCATTTGAGTGAAAAAACAAATCTTTTCCACCTTCTTCTTGTGTGATGAAACCAAATCCCTTATCTGTAAGTTTTTTGATTTTACCGTTCATGATTGAAAATAAAATGCGAATTAAAATGCAAGACCTAATGCTTTGCAGAATTCGACTTGTGTTCTACTTTATAACGCACAGCTTACTTAACAAGATTAGCATAAATGTCATATGATGTCAATACCTATAAAAATTTATAAAACACAATGATTTACTGTTATAAAAAACTGGGGCGAACTAATATAAGACAAAATTTTTCATAAATCCAGTTTACTTTTTAATTTTCTTAATTTCAGATATCATTTCTCCGTTTGCCAGTTTTATATCAACTAAATCCCCTTTCTTGATTTGCTGGACGCTTCTCACTATCTTTCCATCAAGCGATGTAATACTATAACCTAACCTTAATTGTCTTTCTGGATTATGAATTTTGAGAGAATTTTCAAAATGCTTTATCTTTTCTCTTATTAAAAGAATATTTTTTTCATACTCATTAATTATTTTCTTTTTAAAAAATGTAATATCTTCATTCTTATTTTTCATTAAAAATTCAATTCTTTCAAAATTAAGAAAAATTTTATTCTTAATTTCATAAAATCTATAAAATATTTTTTCCAACTTATTTTTTAGAAGATAAGAAAACTCTTGTATGTTATATTTTTGTGATTGTAACTGCTTTTCAAACAAATTTACAATTATCGCTTGATTATGATTTAATTTATCTGAAGCCTTGTCCCACGATTCTCTGATAACTCTTGCTGCTGCCGTTGGAGTCGAAACAGCAATATCAGAAATCATTGCAACCAATGAAACATCTTTTTCATGACCCACTCCACAAACAATAGGAATTTTCAACTTCACTATTTCTCTTATCAATGCCTCATTGTTAAAAGCCTGTAAGCTTTCAAGGCTTCCTCCTCCTCTACTAATAACCAAGGCATCAATATTTTTCATTCTTCCAAATCGTTTTACAGCAGAAATCAAGTCAAAAACAGCTTGCTTTCCCTCAACGCTTGAATCGATAAACTTAATTTTAAAACCATAACTGCCTAAATTACTACGAAAATCACCGATAGCTGCCCCTTGAGAAGACGTAATAAGCCCAATCGATATTGGAAGTTCTGGAAGAATCTTTTTTCTTTCAATCGCAAACAAACCTTCTTTTTCTAATTTCATTTTTAACTTATCATAAGCTTTTTTTAATGCTCCTTCTCCAGAGACTTCAATTAAATTTGCTTTCAAACTTAATTTGCCCATTGGCTTATAAATTTCTGGATATCCTATAACAATAATTTCATCCCCAATTTCAAATTTCACAGCAGATATTTCATACTGATATCGAAAAATTAAGCAATTAATAATACTTTCATCATCTTTATCTTTTAGGCTAAAATATATCACTTTTTCCCTTTGATCGACACTCGTTACCTCTCCTTTAATCTTCACCTCAGAAATCATTATTCGTTCATTCAAAAAATCTAAAAATTCACTTATGGAATAAATTTTATTCTCTTGTTGGTGTTTTTCTTCTTGTCGAAAATCAACTCTTTCTTTTTTTGGTTTTAAAAAATTAGGCTCATCTTGTCTGTCATTACTCATAATATTCAAACCTTTTTCCTGCCAAGTTAATGGTTTTTGTGAAATATTTTCTTCTGAAGAATTGTTTATATTTTTTACATCACTCACACTTTCTATAATATCAATGATTTCTTTTCCATATTTATAATATTTTTTATCTTTTATGCCTTTGATGCTCGTCATTTCTATTTTTGTCCTCGGTTCAGCTTTAGCAACATCTTCAATAGTCTTATTTGAAAGCACGCGAAAAGATTCCACTCCCTCCTTTCGAGCAGTTTGATTACGCCACAATTTCAATTTTCTCAAAATTTCTATATTCATTTTTTGATTTTATAAATAGACGAAAATATTCAATTAATATATAATATTGTTAAGAGTAAAATACATAAATTTCCCAAATTCAAGAGGTGGAATATGAAGTGGTTAGAAAAAAGGATATTACTTTTAACTGGTTATTTAGTTATTGTGATAACAGTTATAAAAACCATTATTACAATATTGTGTAATAAAAATAAATTAGAAAAAGAAGAAAGCAAACAAAATAGAAAACTTAAAAAAATATAATACCTTCGATGAAGGTTATTTTTTATATAATTTCAAGTTATACTAATTTTGTAATTTCGTTATACTTTCCGCGATTACTTTTGCGACACCTCTATCAAGCGGGTCTGGGAGGATGTTTTCAGGTGTTGGATTTTTGACATAATCTGCAAGGGCTCTAGCGGCATTAATTTTGATTTCACTTGTTACTTTTGTTGCGTCGCTGTCCAAGAGACCTCGAAAAATTCCGGGAAATGCAAGGACATTGTTGATTTGATTTGGAAAATCGCTTCTTCCAGTTCCAACAATTGCAGCTCCGCCTTTTTTTGCTTCATCTGGCATAATCTCTGGAATTGGATTTGCCATTGCAAAAACAATTGAGTCTGAACCCATTGTCCTGATCATTTCAGCATTCAAGATATCTCCCGTAGAAACTCCAATAAAAACATCAGCTCCAACTAATGCATCTTGCATCGTTCCACTGAGATTATTTTTATTTGTTGTAAATAGTAGTTTTTCTTTGATAGGATTCAAATCCTTTCGATTCTTGCTAATTATTCCTTTACTGTCACAAACAATAATGTCTTGAACTTGTAGTTCATCTGAAATCATCTTGGTAATTGCAATTCCAGCGGCACCAGCTCCAACAACGACAACTTTTACTTTTTTGACATCTTTTTGCAAAACTTTCAAGGCATTAATTAGCGCTGCTACAACCACAATTGCCGTGCCGTGTTGATCATCATGCATAACAGGAATGCCGATGTCTTGCAGTTTATCTTCGATATAAAAACAATTTGGAGCTGAAATATCTTCAAGATTAATTCCTCCAAAAACTGGAGAAATATTTTTCACAATGGAAATAATTTCATCAGGATCTTGAGTTGAAAGACAAATTGGGAAAGCATCAACACTAGCAAGTTCTTTGAACAAAATCGCCTTTCCTTCCATAACGGGAATTGCAGCTTCTGCTCCAATATTACCAAGACCCAAAACAGCGCTTCCATCTGTTACAACTGCAACTGTATTTTTTTTAATTGTATACTTTTTTGCTAATTTTTTATTTTTTGCTATTAGAGAACAAACTTCAGCAACACATGGAGTATAAGCTAGGCTTAAATCCTCTTTTGTCTTAATTTTAATTTTACTTTTAATTTCTAATTTCCCACCAAATTTTTTGTGTAAATCTATTGATCTTTTGCAATTCATATAGTGTATATTATTTAATTAATTTCATCTATCGTTATATACTTCCCATTTTCTCCTAAAAAATGTAAAGTTTTTGCGCTTTCATTTTTCAAATTCCACTTACCATTAGAATAAACTTTTTCGTCAGCCCCAGCATTAATTATTTCTCCAACAAAAAGAATGTGATCACCAATATCAAATTCGTTTACAACTTTACATTCAACATAAGCAATCGCATCATCAAGAACAATTCCATCATTTTTTGAAACAGAAAATTTTAAATCTCTTTCTTTAAACTTATCTTTTTCACTTGCTGAGACATTTCCACAATAAATGACGTCTTTGAGCATTTTTGTATTTGGAATATTAATCACATATTTCCCGCTCTCTTTTATAAGTGGGAATGATGCCCTATTTTTATCTACGCTAATCATTACCAATTGAGGATGTTTTGAAACAGCACAAAGCCATGACACTGTGAAAACATTTTTTTGTCCGTTGTGATTTGAAGTAATCAAAGATACTGGATTGTGATAGATGAGACGTGTTGGATTTTCAAAAATTTTCTTTTTCATATTAAATATCGTTAAATACTATTTATCACTAATTCTATTATAAGATATATTTTCAATTATGTTAATACAAAAAACTCGAATAATATCTCGAGTTTTTTGCTAAGAAATTATAATATATAATTCTCATTTTTGTCATTCCCGCAAAAGCGAGAATCTAAATCAATTTACTTTAACTGTATCAAACTAAAATCAAGATCTTCTATGGTCTATTCTGAATCCTTCGACAAGCTCAGGATGACAATTAATAATAAAATGAAAGCACAAACAATGCTATGAAATATTACAAATTATTATTTAATTTCTTCATCTTTTTTCTTTCCCTTTGACACGAATAGAAAATAATATGTAACGGCTCCAAAAACAATCAAAATTAACAACCATGTCCAAAGACTAAAGTTCTTGAATGATTGAATAATAGAACCATCTTCTGTAGCTTCTTCGTCATCTTTGTCTTCACCGATAAGAAGAACATCTTCTTGAGTTTCTCCGTTCTCGTCAGTTTCTTCGTCTTCGGTTGTCGCTTCGTCTTCGACTGTCACTTCATCTTCTGCTCCAGCAACTTCACCATTTTCTTCTTGCGGTTGTTCGCTTGAATCTTCTTCTTCACTTTCTTGAGGTTGATCTTGTTCAGGCCCTAAAAGTGAATCAAGAAATCTTGAGCTAAATGAAGATACTTCACTTTCTTGTTCTGAAGTTAAAGGAAATTCTTTTTGGCAATAAATCTCATTGATTCTCTTTTTTGTTGTGATATATACATATCCTGTAGAGCTATTATGACTCCATGGGGAAAGAACTAGATCGAGATATTTTTCTTGAAATCTTGAAACAGCATCAAAGTCAACTTGCTCGTAAATTCCATTGACTGCAAGATTTTCACCTTCAAATACATTCAAGAAAGTTTCAAGTTTTTTCACTTCAACTGGATTGTTATCTGTTCCAAGTTTGATATATTCAAGAAGATAATTACAAGGTTGTTCTGGTATCTGTTCTGGTGTTTCTTCTGGAGCTTCGACTCCTTTCACTTCGCCTGGTTCGTAGAACACTTCAATTCCAACTTTTTCTCCAGTTGAACCAGATCGATCAGCGATTGGTCTGAAATAGTATGGGATTCCATCTGTTAGTCCTGCGATTGTCACGCTATGTTCTTTGGTCATAAAATTAGATTCATCATTGACTGAGTCATAGCCATATTCCGGAACGCTTCCAAGAGTTGAAATTGAATCATCTCCATAAGCAATTTGCTCTGTTGTTTCAATATTTGTTGTCCAGGTTACCTCTGCTTTTCCGTCTCCAAGATATTCAACTTTTTCATTGGTAATGATGATGGCTGGTTTTGTGATGACAGTGGTTCCACCGCCGCCACAATTACTAACACATCCTTGCGTGATGACAATAACTTCAAGAGTTTTTTGTTCAGCAGGTTCGTTTTCAGAATCAACTACATTATAATCAACAAAATATGTGTTCGGAGTATTTACATCAACTGAACCTGTAGGAATAATGTCATTTGTAATATCACCATCTTCAGCGTCATCTGCTGTTGCATAATCCATAGGATTAAAACTTGTTCCAGTATTAATTGTTATGGATATTTGTGATAATGTTATCACTGGAGAAGCATTTTGTTCAGTATCTTTTTCAGGAATGTATGAATCGGGATTAGTATAATCAGAATCACTATGACATGTTGAATCGTCAATATCTATCCATCCGTCATCGTCATTATCAAAACCATCCGAACATTGATAACTTGGTACTGGCTCTTGATAGTTTCCAAAATCATTATTTTCTGAAGCTTCATTGTCCGATAATACTATTTCATAATAATCAGGATCTGTTGGAATTGTTTGTTGCCATCCTTGCTGATTTATCTCTTTGACAAAATAAGTTTCAGCAATCAAATTTTTGAATTCATAATATCCATCACTCAAAGTCGTGAAAGTATTAATCAAAGTTGAAATAGGATTAGCAAGACTACTATAAAGTTCAATTTCCCAACCAGTGATAGCCTCTTCACCGTCATCCCATATTCCATTGTTATTTAAATCATTAAACTTATGTCCAGAAATGAGATTACAAACATTTTCAGTTCCTGGAGTTCCAAACTCTGTGGTTTCAACATCCCAATTCTCTCGAGTAATTGCGCTACACCAATTTTCTGACAGCGTTCCGTTTCCTTCAGAGATTTTTCTTGACATTGATCTTTTAGGATCACCATTATCACCTGCCAAAGGAGCATTTCCATCTCCGACAACATCAATTAAAGTTTGACCACAATAAAGTGAAATTTCCAAATCAGTGTTTGACAATGCTAAATATTTTAATATGTCTTCACTGACGGTATCAATTTTTGATTCAATTTGATCTTTTCTTGAGACAACTAAATAACTAGAGTCAATATTAAGAGCGCTTAAATCAGCTATTTCTTCTCCACCTTTTTTATATAATTTACAACCACCTAAATCGTCAATTGACGAATCAGTCATATTTTTCAATTCCACCCATTCGTCACCTATATCATCACTTGACCCCATCCACATTAATTCATTTATAATAACATCTCCTTCACTAATCGGACTATTATATTCATTATCATCTGTTGGAACGTAAGTTTGAGGATCTGTTAGATCTGTCCAACAACCTGGATCAAATTCATCAATCAAATTATCGCCATCATTATCAAATTCATCTGAACATTGATAATTTGGTAATGGTTCTTGATAATTAAGAAAATCCTTGTTAATTTCATTTTCGCCAGCTTTTAAGTCAAAATAGTAAAATGTATCATTCTCAGGAAAAGTTTGAATCCAATTATCTTTTGTTACTTCACTTACGCCGTAATCGCCTTTATCCAAGTTATCAAAACTATAGCAACCATCGAAATTTGTAAATGTTGTATCCGATATAGTACAAGCTCCTGGTAGTTGACTAGTAAAATCCCCTTTAGGTTTAAATTCTAAAGTATCTTCAGGAAGCAAGAGTAATGAACATCTAATCAATTGAATCTCCCAATTTTCCAATTTTTCCTCCTCTGAATCAACGAGACCATTTCCATTTTCGTCATTATATTTACATCCTGAAATTGAGCCTTTTTTAAAAGTACACTCTGATGTACAAGTGTCAGATTCGCTACCATCATCACATTCTTCTGGGTATTCTACAATATTATTTCCACAGATACTTGGAGTATCTCCTGTACAATCCAAGTTACAGAATCCAAAAATTCCATTATTTGCACCATCATCGCAAACCTCAGGACTTTCTAAAAATCCATTCCCACAGACTTGTTCAGTCTGACAAGTTGACGAACACCCATCTCCATCAACTAGATTTCCATCATCACAAGTTTCTCCAGTGTCAATATCAACGATTGAATTGCCACATGTGAACTCATTTATGAACATTCTGTTAATTTGCTCATTTTCTGTAATTTCAACTTCAAAATACAATGGATTTCCTGGTTGTATTTGTCTATATGGCAAACCAAAATTACTCCCTTCATAGATCCTATATGTTCCAGAAATCAAATTTTCAAAAGTATAACATCCATCTAAACCTGTATATTGTGATAAATTATCATCCACATAATCTATATTATCTAGAACTATTTCCCATCCAGACACTAAAAAATCTTCTGTACTATATTTGCATATTGTAATTGAACCAAAAATAGGAGAGACTGCATTAGCACTGTTAATACCCTTTAAAGTATTAGTTAAATTTAAATTATAATCAACTAGAAAAACTGATAATACTAATGTTAAAATGGTAAATATACTAACCTTAAGTCTTAATCCCTCTCTGGCTACTGTTAAGATTTTATTCATATATTTATGTTAAATTGAATAATGTTGCAAGGTTTTATTAAAAGAAAATTCCATTTTTATTGCGTAGTACTTTTTACTTTATCATACCGAATATATCTCAATGCCCATTGCAAATTTAATTATTTACATAGATTATTATTCAATAGATTCTGAAGTAAATTCAGAATAATATCTTAATATATTGCGCCAATAAAGAATAAAAAATTGACCATTAAAAAATATCCTAATAGGTTTATTTATGAGTGTTTATGGTTTAACAAACTAACCATGACAATTTTTCTCTGCGTTATTTGTATGTGTTTCTTTGCGTTATTCGTGCTGAATTTACTGTTTAACTTTATGTTAAATTTATTTAAGTGTTTACTTATTATTTCTTAATATATTCTACTGAACAGAATGATAATATTTGAAATATCACTTAAAGTTTATATATATTTTAAAGTATTTTGATTATAAAAAACAACCAAAACTGATTTATAATCATTTGGTTTATCATCTTTTACTGTCCTTCATCGAAACTTCTCTAGAATCAAACAGCTCTTATTTCTTGTGTTTTTGTATTCTTATTTTTATTTTCTGTTAATTCTATTTTTTATTTTGTTTCATCCTCCTATACTTTTTTCTAAATTTCTATTTTATCTCTTTTGTTTTTATAAACTCACTTTGGTTTGGTTTGATTCATGTATGGTTCTACATCCAATTCAAGACCCTCCCTACGCTATTATAATTACATTTTTTGCTCATTTTTTAATAAATAAGTATTATCATTATCCTTTTTTCAAATAAAATGTCAACGTAAAGTTATCCACAGCTATTAAATATTCAAATTGAATTGAATCTGAGTTGTATCTTCGTCAGCTGTAATGCCTGAATTATTACCTGTATTTTCTAATGTTTCATCTTCTTCCGAATTAATATCTGGACTATTTTTATCTGCTTGAAGACTTAATGAAATATTTTCAACAATATCTTCATTTTTTATGACTGCGTCATCTTCAATAATTGGATCTGGGTTGTCAGTTTCATTAGTTTCAGTCATTATTTCTTTACTTAAGATAACTTCCTCCTGCAGTTGAGCGTTATCACCCAACAACTCGTCACTGTCGATATATGATTTATCGTTTTTATCTGGTAATAATAAGAGATCTTCAATTACACCTTCGTTTTTCATATCTATAACATTAACATCTTCGATAACATTTTCTGAAACATCACCAGAATTGGCAACAACTATTTCATCATTTAATGTTAAAATTTTGTCCTGCACAGTATTAGTATCCAATAAATCATCATCTAAATCATCGGAATCTTCCGTTGATAATACAGAATCTTCAATTACACCTTCGTTTTTCATATCTATAACATCAACATCTTCTGGATTATTATTATCACTAGTGTCTACTAAATCATTATCTAGTACTACCACTTCTCCTTGTAAAGCGTCAGCATTTAATAAATCATCATCACTATTCGTCTCTACTGGCGATACAATAGTTTCAGGAATACTTTCGCTTTTCATATCTATAATATCAGCATCTTCAATAACACTTTCTGGATTATTATTATCACCAGTGTCTACTAAATCATCATTCAGGGTTGTTTCACTTGAAGGCAGAATATTATCATCTAATATATCTATTGGCACTAATGGGATATCTTCAACTATATTACTAGTCATAATATTTTCAGAATCGTTAAGATCAACTTCCAAAGTTTCTTCTAAAATATTTGGCATTCCTGGTGTTGGAATTGGATCATACCATTTACCAATTCCATCTGGAACTCTAGCTAGAGTTTTGTTTTCTGGGACAGGATTGTCAAATGAATAATAACTTATTAATTTCCCACTATCTAATTCATCGTTATATAATCTTATTTCATCTGAATTATTATTAATCCATTCAAGGGCATGCATTCCATTAATATAAACAACCAACCAACCATTTGCTGGAACAACAGTCTCTCCTAGGTCGGTTGTATCGCCATTATTATCTGCATTTAATTGGCTGATTATAATTGGTTGATGCTCATATTTATTATAAAGATACCAACCGTCAATATCTATGTCAGACTTACCGTAATTATATAATTCTACCCATTCTCCTTCGGGCATGATTTTATTATCATCTCCTATCGGATTTGGTAAAATTTCATTTAAAGTAATAGGAAGCGGTACGCAATAATTCAGATTGTCGTGAAGATTATTAAAATTATCTAGCAGTTTCATCATTGCTTCAAGCTCATGACTTGCATGAATGCTTAAAAGCATTTCGTCAGCATCATGAATAATTTCGGATAACACTAACTCATCTTTGTTTAGAAAATAATCATTAATCCACATCGCTTGCATAAGTTTGTCATCGTTTGCAAGCTCCTCGATTGTAGATGAGATAAATTGTGAATTTTCCTTTAAAATATATTCATTAATTGAATAATGAGCAACATTAAGTTTTATTGCTAAAAGTTGAGCATTTAATTTATTTTCCATTATGTTTGCCTCTCCGTTAAAATTGAAAATATTAATTGCTTCGTCAATCGTCGAAACCACGTCTTCTTCAAGGTTTATTGGAAGATATTTCTCAGTTATTTCAGGATGAGTTTTCCAATAGCCGATAGTTCTTGTTTCTCCCTCTTTATAGCAAATTTGGCCAGTTACATTAACAACATGCGCTTCAAACGCATTAAACATTGGTAGGTTTGTAATAAGCATAATTCCTGAAATACAAGCCAATGATATACTTTTTAAAACAAAATTCAAACATCTAAAACTGAGGTTATAAAACTTAACCTTTTTTTGTTTTTCGTAATGTTTTTTGAATTTCGTAATCATAGCGATGTGTGAGATTTTATATTTTCATAAAACATAATTATTTAATTTTGCTAAAAAACTTTGAAAGTATTTATTAAATTATCTTAAACTAATCATAGAATCATTTATCGTAAGTTAGATGCTAATGATGTGATTTTTCCTAAATGTGGAATTCTAAGTGGTTTGTCACCTATAGTTAATGCTCTACCAATTACATTTTCATATTTTACTAAAGGGTCTGCAATGTTATTTGCGTCTCCTCTGGTTTTGATTGTGCTTTTATTTAACTTGACAATTCTATGGATTGTGAAAATCGGAGTTTGGTTATTTGCAGAATCGCTGTTTTCGTAAACAATAATGTCCCCCACTTTTAATTCGTCTTTTTCAACATTTTTAATAAACACAATATCGTCTTTTTTCAGTGCAGGCCACATT
>JAGLSJ010000016.1 GCA_023270095.1 Minisyncoccota bacterium | reverse complement strand
GAGATTGAGCCTCCTTAATTTAAATCTTGTAAATATCTTCGGTTAAAAGCTCATAATATTTTCGAATAATTCTTCGGATTCCCACAGCAGACCAAAGTTGAACCTCACTGCCTTGATTTTTATTTCCTGATAAATCGTGAAAAGGAACTGCCTTTCCATCTATATCTACATAGACCTCTGGAATTGAATTCATTTGTTCCACCGCACTCAGCGTATCTTCGGAAATTTTTAAAATAGTTTTTTTAATTAATCTCTGCGAATCAACAGACCAACCTTCAATAATCGAATGCTTGAGATGTTTGCTCAACCCAAGAATAACAAAGGCAGTTTGCTTGATCCAAATAACCAACCCATGATATTCCTGTTTTGTATAAAAGTATTTGCTTTTATTTGCCACGAGAAGAGGACCTGACTTAGTATAAAAATAATCAGGATCTAACAAGCGATTGCAAAAACTCACAACTTCTTCTTCGTCTGCATTTAAATATGTATAAAGATAGGACTCATCAAGATGATTTAATTTCATTTTTTCATATTTTTGCGATCCATCTTCATTTTTTTCATTTCCATAAAGAGCAAGGGCATATGCAGTACTTCCATCTTTGTTTGTAAATCTATAGTCTTCCTTTTTCTTTTTCCACTTCTGGCACACTTCTTTGATTTCAGATAAATCTTTTTTCTTAAAACCAAGTTTAATATAATGATTTTTTATAGCTTCCAACGCCTTCGGATAAAAAACAGCATTTACATCAAATGGAGCAATAACGTCATCAAGTCTTCTAAATGCATCTCCACTGTCTCTCCAATTCCCAGTGTCCTGTTTTTTCTTAAAAATTATATTTTTTTTTGTTTTTGCTTGACGTAACACATACTTTGCAGATAAGTGCATTTTTTTTCTATTGTCCTTTTTGAGCCAAAAATTTTCAGAAAGAAAATCTATACCCATTAAATATTTCGGTTCAATATCAATCATATGCCTATCTAAAACATTTTTTCCAGATATTTCATATTCATATTTAAATTCTCCTACAACATCTTCATGCCAACCTTCACCTTTTGAATTTACATTTTTCAAGCTCTTTTCATACATATAATTTCGCACCTCAGAAGTGAAGTCATGGTGTCCAATATCTGCCGCTTCCATCCAATCTCTTGGAAAAACTGTACCAAATCGATCACCAGAAGTTTTTCCCCATTCAAGAAGATGTTTGATTTCAACCTCGGTTTGATCCCAAATTTTTTCAACAAATCCTCTTTTCTCTTTAAAAACTTGAAAATCAAGACTATCTTTTTCAATTAAACTAATTTTTTTAAATTTATGACAGTTTAAATCATTCGTATTAGCTTTCAAAATCAAAGAAATTTTTCCCTCATTTGTTGAAATCTCAAATCCTGTGAATGGTCGTTTAATCTTTTTGACCTGGATATCATCGTCAAATTCAAATATTGTTTGATAAAATTTCTTGCCATAACCTCTCCTGAATTTTAACTGAGTTTTTCCGTCTTTTTTAACTTTTCTTGCAAGATGAGGAACAAGACGGTCATAAACTTCTCCTCTGATTTGCAAAAAAGTTTTTGAATTTACAATATCCCGCACAGTTCTCATGTCATCCATAGCAGGATAGTATAAATTTATTTTGCCAGTATTAAACCGTGCCTTGATCTGAAGAACATCATCCTGACTTTCAACAGAATCAATTGTAATTTTATGTCGAGGAATGTCAATTAATCCGCAATAAAGATGATTATTCGGACCAATAATCCGAAACTGTTCATGAGCATCAAAATCAACATAATACCCACCAGCAATCCATAAATTTTTATTTATTTTCATAATTTAATTAATTTTATCGTTTATAATCTATGAATATATTATAACATTAAAACTAATAAATATTAATGCCGATAATGTTTTTCCCAGTGGCTATTCCAGATATTTTCGATTATATCTAGAAACATTTTTTCTACTTTTGTTCTTTTTTCAACATCTAATTTTTCAAGTGAACGTACTGCTCGAACCAAATTCAAGGCTCCAGATTCAATCATATCTGGATTCCAAACTACATCTCTCCAAATGAAAGATTTTTTCTCACTTGCTGACCAAAAAGTACAACTAGTTAATCCTCTGTCTACTAAACTTCTAGCAATTTCATAATTTATATCACTTTGATTTTCTTCAATTATCTTAATTGAAAAATATGCCAAATTCCAAAGCAATTGGTGAAGTTTATTTTCAGAATCACTCCAAAACGAATACGGAATATTATTTTTCAAATCTTCCTCAGATGATTCCCAACAAGAATTCACAGGATTTATTTTTTCAAAAGTTTCAAACTGTCCAATATAATCTGAAATCTTTAGCCTCTTGATATTTTTATTTGCAAAATTTTCTTCAAGATGTCTTTCCAAATCCCAGTGATGATGACCGTATAATTCTCCGTCTGTGGCAGTAATAATAACCTTGTCTTTTTCATCATCTGAGATTTCATTTATTTTTTGAGGAACAAAAGAATTTGAAATTTTTCTATTACGAAAAATTACCTTCAGTCCCAAATTTTCAATTTCATAAACTTTTTCAAAATCAATAGAACCCAATTTTCCATTTCTTGAAATTTCATCAAGAATAATCCACTCAAAACCCATTTCTTTCACGACTTCAGCTGCTTCAAGAGAATAACACATCTCTGGAAGATAAAATCCTTTCAATTCAAAATCTTCTCCAAAATATTTTTTTAATATTTCATTGTTCAGTTCTATCTGTCTTTTAATCTCCTTTTTGTTTAAAAGGGGTAAAATCGGATGAAACATAGCACTAGAAACAAGTTCGATTTTCCCCTTAGAATAAGCCTTTTTCAGTCCTTCAATTACATCAGTTTTTTGATAAAATTCCAATTGCTCCAAAAGTGAACCTGACACATTCAGAGTGAAATTTACATCACCATATAAGTTCAAAATTCTCACAATCCTGCGATAGCTTTCATCGACAACTTTTCCGAAAACAAATCCGTTCTGATGAGGAGGTTGGTATAAATGTAAGAAATTTATCCAAGTAATCATAATTTTTAATTAAACATTTTTTAATTTGTCATCCCAAACCTATTTCAAATACCCCAGCTCCCTTGATGCAAAGATAAACATTGCATGACTCCAACAAAGTGGAGATACTGATTTTTGAATATCGTTTGAAAAAATTTGTTCAGGAATAAACTCATCTCCAATTGATTCTATAACTTTATTATAATATTTTTCAGCTTCCTCTTTTCTGTCCATTTTACAAAGCACAATGCTCATCCAAAAATTAAGTAGTGGCCAATACCCTGCTCCTTTTTTTCTATGCTGCGTTTCAAGCATCCATCCATCATATTCATCGTGCTCATATCGATAAACTCCATAATCCTTAACAAGCTTTTCTTCAATTTTTTCAATTGTCGCATTTGCAAGTTCGCTTTTAGAATTAATAATTTTGAAAGGCCAAATTAAACCAAGTGCGCTAGCATCAATTCTTTCATCATCAATCTTACCAAAAGATCTAAAAATATAACCTTTTTTTTCAACTTCACCTAATAGCTTCTTTTTCATTTGTAGGGAAACTTTTCGATATCTTTCATTTGCAAATAACTCATCAGCGACAGATAGTCCAGCAATACAAGAACCCAATGAATATAAAAAATTATCCTTTAAATCTGAAAAAGCCAGTCTTTCCTCCCAAAGATCATTGACTATTAGCTTAAAATGGTCCTTATCCCAATTATCACATAAAGCATTTGCAGAATTAACTATCAGACCCTTATATTTTTTTATTCCCTCTAAATCATTTTTAAAATGATTGCAAACAGAAAAAATAACCGACCCAGTCTGATCAACCTGAAATCTTTCGGACTCCTTTAAACCGTTTGGATAATACTTTTCATAAAAAAGCCCTGTTTCTTTTTGACCTTCAGCTCTATTTGAAAGCCAATCAAAATAATTCTCTTGAATATTTTTAATTCCAATTGCATCAGCTGCCATACAATTGAAGGCTCCGTCTCTTGGCCAAACATAAAAATAATTTTTTGCATCTTTCGGATAATATGCCTTTGATGAATTCGCAGCAACCATCGCTCCATTGTCCAAAGAACAATCTATAATAACTTTTTTACTTGACTCTAAAAGTTTTTGAATTTTATCTTCCATTGATATGATTTAAAATTAAATATTTTGAATTACAAAATGCAATCCTTGGAGTTCAGACTTCAATCTGTAAGAAAACTTTACAAATTAAAACCTAAACTCCAATTGATTTGTTAATTAGAACGAGATATTACTTTTCTCAACATTCATAGCTTTCTCACCCTGTCGGGATTCGAAATGACATGGTTCTCTTTTTATAATCTATCTCTCACCAATCCAATTTAAAATTTTATCAACTAAATTACCATCTGGTAACACATTAGTTTCTACTATTAAATATGGAAGTTTTGTTTTCTGAATTTCCTCTAAATATTTTCTTTGTTGATCAATATACCACTTTGGACTCTGTAAAATTCTTTCATAATGAGGATATATATTTAGTCTATCTTGAATTCTCTTTTCAAGCAATTTTTCATCCTCTGGAAAAGTAATAAGCACGATCTTAAAATCTAAATCAATCAGATTTTTTTCAATTTTCTGATAATCAACTTTTTGATTTTGATGAACCAGGTTATAAACAATATCGGAAAGATGTAATTTTTCAATTATCAGATTTTTTTCTTTTAGCTCTTTGAAAATATTAAGATAATTCTCAATCACAATTTTACCATGTTTAGTGCCATAAACCCCAACATCACAATTAAACCAGTGGCATCCATCAAGAGTCACTTTGTTCTGATTATATTTCGGCTCCAAATAATCATAAACCTGAGACATCAGCCAACTCTTCCCCGTCAGCTCCGCCCCTTCGAAAATTAAATGTTGTGACATATGTAAGAAGTTAAATATTATTTAAAAATATTTTATTTACTAAAACTTTTAATCGCCTTTTCATAAACTTTTTCATAACCATCTGCCATTTTTTCAACTGTAAAAAATTTTTCAGCATGTTCTCGACATTCAATTCGACTAATCTCATCAATTTTCTTGATTGCTCTGACCATTTCCTTTACATCCTCCACAACAAATCCAGTTTTTTTATCTTTAACAATTTCAGGAACAGCGGCACGATTAAATCCAATGACTGGAGTTCCACAAGCCATGGCTTCTGTCATAATCAATCCGAAAGGTTCTTCCCATTGAATTGGAACAAGAATTGCTTTTGCTCCCCCAAGAAGTTGATTTCGTTTTACTGGATTTACAATTCCAACATACTCAATCTCTCCTTTTTTCAAATATGGCTTAATTTTCTTTTTAAAATATTCCTCACATCCTTCATAGCTTCCTGCCAATTTCAATTTTACCTTTGCTCTTTTAGCAGCTTGCACAGCAATGTGTGCTCCTTTGTCTGGAGTAATATAACCTAAATACAAAAAATAATCTCGGGAAGTTTTTCTGAATTTAAATTTTTCAAGATCAATACCATTATGAACAACAACACTATTATTTTTTATTAAGGCATTGTTTTTTTGACTTTTACTGACAAACACATGATGCGCTTTTCTATATCTTCTTAATCTGTCTTGTGTATATCTGTCTGTTAAATTTTTACTAAGTTTATCTTTTTTTGCAGTCTTATATACCGGACTATGTACTGTCTCAATAATTGGAGTTTTAATCAATTCTGCAAAATAAAAAGCAGCTGATCCAATGTGTGTGTGTATAACATCAAACTGATCAGCCATCTCAGCAGCTTTTGACATGCTCGAAAGTGAATAATTAGTCGCATTCCAACCGAATAATCTTTTCTTAGCAGCTGAATACGGCAAAATATCAACGAGCTTGGCACTTGTTTTTGAATCCTTTGTAGCAAACAAAGTTACTTTATGACCTCTTCTGACAAGTTCTTCTGTTAGATAATAAACCATATATTCAAGCCCATTTTTCCCTTTTGGTGGAATACTTTCTTGCAAAGAAACGACTTGCGCAATCCTTAATTTTTTCATCTATTTTTGTAAATTATTTATTACATTTCCTAAAATTGGAACATCGTTAACAGATTGTATAATACTAGATAATATGGCAATTATAATCACAGCGATTACCGTTGCACCAACTGCAGAACCGAGTCCCCATAAAATACCTCTCAAAAACACGAAATGAAAAGAGTTTGCTCTTTTTATAACCACATTTAAATCTTTAATGTTTTTGTTTAATTCTTCTATTTTTTCATCCATAAATTTTATTTGTTTATAATTATTTTTCTATAAACCTTTTCGTAATTATCTACCATTTTTTTAATTGTAAAATTTTTCTCCACATGCACTCTACAATCTTCCCTCTTAATTTTTTCTATATTTTTTATAGCTTGAATCATTTCTTTTTCATTTTTTGCTACAAAGCCTGTTTTACCATTTTTAATAATTTCAGATACTGATCCCTTATTAAAACCGACTACAGGCGTTCCGCAAGCCATAGCCTCTGCCATCACAAGTCCAAAAGGCTCTTCCCAACGAATCGGGAAAAGAAGAGCCTTGGCGTTTGAAAGATATTTAATTTTTTGTTTTTCGGAAACCTCACCAATATACTTGATATTTTTTCCATTAATTTTTGGTTTTATATAAGAAAAATATTCTTCATCTGATTTGCAAGTCACATTGCCAGCAATAATCAACTTTTGTTTTGTTTTTCTAGCAACTTCAACTGCCTCAGCTAAACCTTTACCATGATGAATTCGACCAAGCCAAAAAAAATAATCTTTTGATTTTGGATTAAATTTGAATTTTTCAACATCAATTCCATTATAAACATTATCAACATAATTAAATTTTATATCAGTGTGAGTTCTCTGATTTAAACTGATGCTGACAAAATTTGTTTTCTTGGAAAAATATTTATAAGTTATATATTCATCTGATTTTTTTGATTTCGGATATGGCAAAACATTATGAAGAGTTGTCAAAACTGGAGTTTTTGTACCTTGTGTAAAAAACATCGCATTATCTCCAGCGTGATTATGAATAACATCAAACTGATCTGCAAAACGAAAAGCATTAGAAATATTAATCAAGTTTTGCGACCGATGATACCAATCAACATTCATTTCAAAAAGTGATTTTGGAAAAACTGACTTCAATTTCGCTTTTGTTTTGGAATTCCCACTAGCAAAAAGAGTTACCTCGTGCCCCCTTCGCACTAGCTCATTTGTAATTTTCTCCATCATAATCTCAATTCCCCCATATTTTTTCGGCGGCACTGGTTCCCAAAGCGGAGCAATTTGCGCAATTCGTAATTTTTTCATTTTTATTTATAATTTTCTAAATCTCTAACAATCCATCAAAACCATCCAATGCGGTTTTGATTATTTGAGTGGAAATGTCAATCACTCCTTTTTTATATTCCTTTTTACAAGAAGCGGAATTCCATTTAATTTCTGCCATTGATTGTTCGATGGCAACGATTCTAAATATTTCTTTGAAACTTTCTTTTTCTGACTCTGGCAAACGATTCAAAAATTCTGCCAATAATTTTCCTCGCCATTTTTTATATCTCCAAGTCTGCACCCAAAGATGCGCGAGATCTGCTGCAATATTATCAATCCGCACTGATTCCCAATCAGAAAGATATGCCTTGCCAGATTCGGCGATGATGTGATTTGCCATTGTGAAATCTCCGTGAGCTACCACCAAATTCTCATCGAGCAATTTCCTGTTTTTTTCAATCAATTCAGAAGATGCGAAAAAATCTATCTTTCCCTTGCCAATCTCTTCTTTCTGATAATATTTTATAGTGTTTTTATAGTCCTCATATCCTCTCTTTTTTATATATTTTATAACACCATTTTTTTCTGCTTCTTTTATAAAAATTTTTGATACACTTTGCAGATTCAAAAGGTTTTCAACAACATTGTTAATATATATATCTTGATTATGCTTTCTAGGCATATCATAAAAATCACCTAAAAGATCACCTTCAATATAACCATGAGTGTACCATTCCGGAATTTTTGTAAGTGATCCATCCAGATATTTTGTAAAATTCACTTTCTTTTTCATTTCATCATTTTCAGTCATAATTCTTGTGATCTCCATTTCTTTTTCAAGTCCATAGACACTACTATTATCATCTGCAATCCTCGCTTTCAAAAATATTTTTATATCTCCTTTCAAAACACTATAAGCATAATATCTTTTTTCTTTTTTTACAAAAGAATTTACTGTTTTTGTAATCTTGAATCCTTGCTCACTTGCCAACACTTTAATTTTTTGATTAATATCTTCTATTGTTCTATACATAAATTTTTTTTCTCTCTTAAAATTTAAAGCTTTTTTATAAAGTAAAACATATTTTTTTGCTGGAACTTCCCAAGAAAAAGATTTTTGCATTCCATTTTTCACAATATTTTGCCACTCCTTTTTATATTTATAATTTTCTAAAGCTCTTGTAATTGCCACTAATAAATCTTTTGGATCATATGTTTTAAAAACAAATCCATTTCCTTTTCCAATTCTGGGATTATAATTTGTAATTGTATCAGAAAGTCCTCCTGTCTCTCTAACAATTGGGATTGACCCATAACGCAGAGAAATCATCTGTCCAAGCCCACAAGGTTCAAACCGAGAAGGCATCAAAAACATATCAGAACCAGCATAAACACCTGTTATTTTTTTTGTTTCAAACTTCAAATGTACTGCAAATTTCTTAGAATGTTTTTTACTTAACATTCTAAATTTTTTTCGATAACATGGATCAGCGCTACCAACTATGATTAATTGCATTTTAAGCCTTGCTAAAGCATCTGCTATTTCTAATATCAAATCGAATCCTTTCTGTTCTGTAACTCTAGTTGCCATGGCAATCACTGGGATGTCTTCATCAATTTCCAGCTTAAAGTTTTTCTGCAATTGTTTTTTATTAATAATTTTCTTTTCCAAAGAATTTTCATCATAATTAATCTTAAGTCCAGGATCAGTTTTTGGATTATATTCCTTATAATCAATTCCATTTATAATTCCATAAAATTTATTTTCACCACATTTAATCTGCAAAATATCATGCAATTCCTGTCCAAATTTTTTCTGCATAATCTCTTGTGCATATTGTTCACTCACGGTATTCACAATGTCAGCGCATATAATTCCACGCTTTGCAAAATTGATTAAATCTATTTTTTCCTTATTCTTAAAATCATCAATTTTACTCATTCCATCGTCTTGATTTCTCTTGTCAATTGTCCACCAATCTTTTCCCATTTGAAACGTCAAATTGTGAATTGTAAAAAGAGTTCTAGTTTTTTTGAAAATATCTTTTTTTGAAAATTTTGTTTTTAATAAATAAGGAATCATTCCTGTGTGCCAATCATTACAATGAATTATATCGGGGACCCAAGAGTCTTCCATATTTTTTATAACCTCAAAAACTGCAAAACAAAAAAATAGAAATCTTTGATTTTCATCATCATAACCATAAACCTTACTCCTTCCTCCAAAATATTTATATTTATCAACAAAATAAACTGGTAATTTTTGATCCAAAATTCCTTTTTTTATTCGAAAATTGATTTTGTTTTCATTATAAATTTTTACCTTTAAATCTTCTTTTATTAATTTTATATTATTTTTTTCTTCATTAATAACACCATGACAAGGCATAATGATTTTTACATCATGCCCCATTTTTGACAAAGCCTTCGGTAAAGAACGCGAAACATCACCAAGACCACCAGCCTTTGAAAAGGGAGGTAAATCAGTTGTGACAAAA
Organism: Minisyncoccota bacterium; assembly: GCA_023270095.1. Classification (GTDB taxonomy): domain Bacteria; phylum Patescibacteriota; class Minisyncoccia; order JAHIHE01; family JAGLIN01; genus JAGLLA01. The sequence goes on along the minus strand of JAGLSJ010000016.1, from coordinate 1,660 downwards.
AGGATTTTAAGTGGCTTTGACATAAAATTAATTTTATTTATTCTAAAATAAAAATTTGTGCAACAAAATAACCAGACAATATGCGTCTAATTACATTATAGCTTAAATATAACAATTGTTAAACAGTTTTTCTCAATTACGTCAATGATCAAATTGAAAAAGATATTATTCTGTCTTTAGTCTAGTTTCCATTTTTTGATTAGTATCATCTTTCCACTCTCCATCATCCCAATTGCTTTGGATGCCAGAAATAGCAACTTTACACTCAATAGAACCATCGCCGTCCCACAATAATTCACCAATTAACTTTCCTGTTTCTTCGTCAAATTCCAAAGATTCTTCTAGCTTCCATCCATTAATCTCACTAGGAAGATAAATATTTTCACTTCTACCAGAAAGAGAAGCTATCACAAATAAAGGATTATCTTTGTCTATTTCTATTCTTATTTTTCCTTCTTCAATTTTTTTCATAGATACTCCTAAAAATTGTTTCTCCATATCCAAAACCGTATTAGCATTCCATCTCTGGTTTTCATTAATAGATTCTTGTGAATTTTTTTGATCTAAGCATAACCATAAATTACTTTTTTCTTTGTCATAACCAAGTCCACGAATACCTTCTCCGTATTTTTGTTCCATAACTAATTTATCTCCCTCCAATCTAACCTCCACACCTTCAACTCCATATTTTTCAAAAGAATTTTCAAGATCTTCTAACAAATCTTCTCTTGTTTTTTCTTTTTCATTTGTTGGAATATTTTCAAACATATTTTTTTATTAATAATTGTCTTCTTATTGAAAATTTTTATTATTATCTTTATTTTCTTTTTGATATTCAAAATATGAATAAACGAATAGATAAACAGATGACAAAATAATAGGTAAACTTACAAAGATTATAGCATATTTTTCAAATAATATTCCCAATAAAACAAGAGCGCCAGACAGCTTGAATAATTTTCCACCAAGCTTGTGAGTCTTGTTCCAAACTTTTTCACTACTCAATGTCCATGGGGTTCGAATTCCAATAAACCAATTTCTTTTAGCGTTTTCAATCAAAATCCCGCTATAATAAAACAGTGGAGCAATCATCAAAAAAATCATAATAGTCATATTAAATCTATAACCGAGATTCCAAAATATGGTCAAAAAATAGACATAAGCCAAAAATAAGAGAATGAGTACAACAAACTCGTCATAATATTTCCTGAATTTTTCAATATTAGCTTTTAGAGGGTCTATTTTCGGAATAAGTAAAAAAATGATAATCAGTCCTAAAGACATAAAGGGTGTTAAGAACACTCCCCAAAATTTTGACATATAGCCATTAACTTCTCCATTTGAATTCCAGTGAGAAGCCATTTGCTCAGGCATTAAAGGATAGAGAAAAGTTCCAATAATAAACAAGATCCCCACAATTCCCAAAAAAATTGTTTTTTGATTTTTCATATTTATCACCTCCTTTATTAAACGTTTATGCCTTTATTTTATACCAAACGAGCTTATTTGAAAAGATGCCAACATTTTAAATAATAAGCTATTATTTAATAAATTAACCGCTTTGCGATATCGTTAAATAGTTTTTTCTGTTGACTATTTTTTTCAATAACAGGAGTCATATTAACCAAGGCTTCAATATAAATTTCATCATAAGGCAATT
>JAGLSJ010000015.1 GCA_023270095.1 Minisyncoccota bacterium | reverse complement strand
ATAATAATTTGTAAAGTTATCATCTTCGATATTTTTCCATTTATAAGCAAGATATTCAAAAAGAGTTGCTGAAGTAAATTTTCTTTTCTTTCCATTTTCAACAAAATACACGGTCCCCTTTTTGTCATTGATTAATTTTCCGTCTGGAGCATATTTAATATTCAATCCAGATTGATAAATTTTTAAATCGCTTGAAAAAACTTTTATAATATTATCACTCTTAAAACTCATCTTCACAAATTCCTCTCCGCTCATTTCCATCGCTCTTTTTTTGCCATTTTGCAAATAATAAACTGTATTTTCATTGAATTCCTGAAGCAAGCTTCCATCTGGATAAACAACAAGATCCTTATACTCATACGCATCAAGCTGTGATTTTAAAATTTGTTTTATTGTTCTATTTTTATAACTAGTCGGGATTTTTTGCCTTGATTCAAACCTAATTTTATAGCCATCGCTTATAATATAAATAGCCTCATCTCCCTTGATTTGATAAGCATAATTGCTATAAGTTTTCTCAATTGCGCTAGCATTTTTTTGAATGATATTTAGTTCTTTTTCCAATTCATCTCCAGGACAAATCGTAGGTGTTAATTCTCCGTGTCCGACTAAGCCATCGATATTTTTACCATTAAAATTAGTTATGCTGTTTAAATTTATATTATTATTAGCAGCTAACCAACCAATTAAATTCACTAAGGATTTTTTAATTATTGAATTCACAGGATGCGAAGAAATAGAATTGTTTTCACTATCAATATAGTCTTGATATCTTCCGAGCACAGAAATACCAATGCTTCCCGTATTAAATCCACTTACATGTCCTGCTACAGCTCCATTTCCGCCCGCCCTTCCTTCATAAATATTCCCATTTGGATCTATTAAATAGTTATAACCAATATCTCCAAATCCAATATATTTTTCACCATCTTCATACCAACTTTTTTTGCCACTATGATAGTTATAAATGTTATTAATCATATTTTTATATTCTCCACTGCTATCTGAATCTGGAACAAGATTAGTGCTTGCCGTATGGTGTATAACAAATTTCTGCACTTTAGCATTTTTTATTGGCCAAATCATTTTTGACTCATCTGCTCCCCACTGCAACCTAGAAATGATTTCTGGAATTTCTGCAGCGTTTGAAATTTGCACTTGAGAAAAAAATAAAGTAAAAATCAGTAAGACCATCGTCTTTAAAACTATTATCCTTGCTAAGCTAAAATTTTTATTCATTTTTATATTTATAACTTTTATTTATGATAATTATAACAATGATTTGTTTTTTGGTCTAATGTTTATTTTATAATATCCCAACTCAAACAAATACACCCTGAAAAGCAAGGGTGTATGTTTTTTGTTTTTTGAATTCTTGTAATAGCTTATGAGATATCTGCCCCATTTTGATATTGAATTAGTTCATAATCAGTAACAATCACTATATTTTTCCAATTATATCCATTTGAAACAAAAGATTGAACGCTATCTATCCACCTTTTTTTATCATCTTCGATTAAATACACCTTAGAATCAGTTAAACTTTTAAATAAGCTACCATTAAAATTTGAATTTTTATTTATTTTTAAAACCATATCTGCTCCTCTTTGATACTGACTTAATTCATAATCAGTAACGATAAGAATATCCTCCCATTTGTATCCATTCGAAATGAACGAATCAACACTGTTTATCCATCTTTTATTACTTCCTTCTATCAAATATACTTTGGAATTATTATTTGATTTTAGAAGAGAATTATTGGCAAAAATACTATTATTTACAATATCTACAGACAAAGAAAAATTATAACTGTCAATATCGCTTCCAAAACTAGTACTGTTTTTATAACTTACAGGAATGACCGTGAATGAAGAAATATTGTTATCGGACAATGCTATAGAATTAGTATAATTTTGATCACTACCTAGATTTAAATATTCAATTTTCTTTTCTCCATTTTTATAAAAAACAATATACGGAACAGAATATTTTCCAGAAACTTCTCCTTCAAAATTTATTTTTATTTTATCCTTGGTGCCATATTGTTTATCAATAATTTTAAATTCATAATATTCACTTGTCCAATCCTTAATTGAATTTGAAATATTAACCTCAGTACTATCTACTATAAATTGATTTTGAGTCGAAATATGAAAATTTTTATAATTAATGTTAACATTCTTATATCCATATTTTTCATTTGATCCTACCGTAATATCATTCAAATAATTTGCCACAGACCAATTTTCAAAAACAGATCTAAAAGTCTCTTTTTGATTAAGAGTTAATAAAGCATCATTTATACTCTCAATTCCAATCTTGTTATTACTTATCATAATTCTAAAAATATTTTCACCAAATTGATCGGCTAAATATTGAGAAAATAAATTAACCGAAGAATAATCATATATTTTATTTTGCCATTCAGTAAGAGAATCAACTGGATTTGTTTTAAATCCGCTTATTCTTGCCTTTAAATTGCTAGCATTATAATTATCATCATAACCAATAGCAGTTGAGGCGTATTCAGATCTCACTTCATTGAGCCAAATATTGTCTGAAATATTATTTAACTTATTTTTATTATACCAAGTAATCATATGCTGAAATTCATGAGCAAGAAAACTTTTAATTCTCTCGTCGTCAATAAATAGTATGTTCAAGTATATTATTTCTCTTTCATTGCTTCTTTTATTGGCTATTACATCTTTTGAATATTCATCATTAGGATTGAAATATCCACCAACATTTTCTTTTGTCCTAGTAAAAAAAATTGTAATTTTACTGTCATTGTCAATTCCCGGATTCCATTCTGTTCCAAATATATTTCTCATTTTTGGATAGATTGTATCATCAAAATCATTTGCTAATAAATCTAAATTTAAATCAAATTCGTTTTTTTGTGCATTAGATAGACCATCATAATAATCATTTTCAACATAAAAATATGCATTCAAATTGATTTTTTTCAAATTAGCTAGTACTTGAGATCGGTCAGAATAATCATAAGAAGAATCAACAAAAAATTCCTCATTTTCCGAAATAGCCGCCGCCTTTGTTTCGATATTAACATAAATAAACAATGAAAATATCATACAAAAAAACAGCATTACTTTAAAAGTAGCCATTTTTCTTTTTGCAGTGTATGAATTATTTTTCATTTTTTATTCAAAAATATATTTAATTCAATAATAATGAGAATCAATGTGATGGAGCGGGTGATGGGAATCGAACCCACCTCTCCAGCTTGGAAGGCTAGCATAATTAGCCACTATACGACACCCGCAAGTACTTAAGCATTATAGCAAATAAAAATAATATGGCAAGAGAAGAACATAATACCAAGATAATTACAAATTTCCTAAATCTGTCTTTAATTTTGATCGTTCTATGATTTCTCTTTCTATAATTTCCTTAGTTTTCCCATACTTAAGCCTAGAGAGTTCTTTAATAGCACTCGCAATTTTTGTATCACCATGCTTTGGGGGATAAGTTGCCATATTAAATCCTTGAGAAATTGTGCCATTAATCATTAATTTGAGATAAGCATTAAAGTTGTCAATGTTGATTAAATCTTGTTCATTAAAAACAGGTTTAAATTGTTTAGAAAGAAATTCTGAATCCTCTGGCCCAACTCTGAAAGACACAATTGTTCCAACATTTCCAAAAACTGATTTTTGAATTTCTTCTGGAAGCTGTCCTAAAAACTGATGAGCGATATTCAAAGAAAGCCGATATTTTCTTGCTTCAGAGAGAATTGTTGAGATACTATCCGTAGTGAAATTTTGAAATTCATCGATATAAAAATAAAAATCTTTTCTTTCTTCTTGAGGTATATCAGTTCTGCTTAATGAAGAAACGAGAATTTTTCCAACAATCACAAGACCAAGCAAATAAGCATTCATTTCCCCAATTTTTCCTTTTGACAAGTTCACCAAGAGAATTTTTTTCTCATCCATTATTTTTCGAAAATTGATAGAACTATTCTGCTGTCCAATAATTGGACGCATTGTATCGTTAGAAATAAATTGCGTTAATTTACTAGTGATATAAGGAACCATATTAGCAAGAGCTGCTTCCCCACCAGCCTTTTGTGCTTCTTTTTCCCAAAAGTTTTTAACTGTAAAATTTTGACACTTAGACAATTTATATTTTCGAAAATTTTCATCAGCAAGCACTTTTGAAATTTCAATCAAAGTTGAACCTGATTCCGGATCATCCATAATCAAAAGCATTGCATTTCTCATATACTGTTCAAACATTGGGCCACCAGTTGATTTTAAATCATAAAGTTTATCGAATATTTTAATCATCTCATTAATAACAAAAGTTTTTTGTTCAGGATAATTTGGATCATATTCAAGAAGATTAAGACCCAGAGGTCTTTCAGTATCCGAAGGATCAAAAACAATAACATCTTCTGCTCTTTCTTTTGGTACACAATTCAAAGCATCTTCAACTAAATCGCCATGAGGATCAATAACACAAACACCTTCCCCATTAATTATATCCTGCTTGATTAATTCACCCAAAAACCCAGATTTTCCAGTTCCGGTCTGTCCAATTATATACATATGTCTTCTACGATCCTCCTTGTCAATTCTGACAACTTGATCATCTCCTCGATAAGTATTATGCCCTAAAATTAGACCCTCTGTTGGCAAATTAGAAGGAACGGCAGACTGCTTTGATTTCAACCATTTAACCTGCGGAGTACCAGTAGTGAATATTGGAAAATGAAAAAGACTGGCAAGTTCCTCGGTGTTCAAAATTAATTTCCTCTTTTTTTCAAAACTTCGAAATATAAAATTATAAATTGTTTTGTTTAAGTGTCCCGCTTTATTCAAAAAAGTCTCATTCACTTTTAGAGAATTTGTGTCTGGAGAATTAAACTGCGTAAATGAATTTTCAAGCTCTCTCAGTAAGTCTTCAGCTTTTTCTTTTGTTGGAGCAGAAGTTACAAGTCTAATATTGGTTTCAAATCCAACTTTAACAGATTTTTCCTCAACGGATTTTACAATCTCTTCCTGAGATGGCGTAAGTGTAGTTGGTTTTTCTTCTTCTTTGGAATTTCCTCCAGCTCGAAGAATCTCTACAAAAGATTTTAATAATTTTACAGCAAAAGAAGATTTTCCATAATCAGAAAAACCATTACCCTTTTGCATTTCTTTAATTCTACTCTTGCTTTCTACTTGCCATGAATTTCCAGCTGGCTTGATGACAATCTGCAAAGAAGCTCCTTCTCCTTGAGGAATTTTACTCAATGCGTTTGTGATGCTTGAGAGTGGGTCAGCCTCAAGCTGTTTATATGTTTTGATTGGAAAAATATAATTTCTTTTCTGAACTATATATGAAGCAGCTGATCCTCCTTGTGGAACAAAAATATTATAATCTTCTATTTGTTTTATCTCAGCATCAGGATAAAAACTATTAATTTGTTTTTCAATGATTGGTCTAAATTTTTTGGGGATTGAAACATAAAATGAAATTTCATTACTGTCAATTGGAGTCGCAATTTCAAAAGTCAAATAAAAAGGTCCGTATACAATTTTTTTGAACATTTCTTCCCTAATGTTGCTCAAACTCGCAAAGAGCTGTTCCATTACGGAAATACCTTCCTTCTCTTTTTCACCTCTATTTTGAACATCTTCATCTGTTTGTCTAGGAACAGAAACTTGAAGTACAATCATATTCAACGACCTCGTAATTCTTCCTTTGACGTTTAACCGAATCTTGATAAAAGCAAGTACTAATACAACAAAAAAAACTAGAAAGAAAAATAAATCTATAATTTCTAATGTGATTATATAATTACTAATTGGAATTTCCATTTTTTTGTTTTTATTTTTTATAAAAGTAAGCTGTCATCCTGAGCGAGCGATAGCAAATCGAAAAATCCCGTGAGAAAATTCTTCCACCCCTGTCATTCTGAGTGGAGCGATAGCGGAGTGAAGAATCCCGTAAAAAGATTCACGAAATAAGAACCTACGCTTACTTACAAATCCTTCAGTTTTCCCTTCTTCACAAGTTCGTCATGAAGTTCCCCTATTAGTTTATCATGTAATGCATCCAAAAGATAGGCATCATTTAAATTCCTAGCGATATTTATACTATGACCTATTCCTTTTTCAAAAGCAATAATCACAAGCTTCGCAACCTTTCCAGGAGTATCAAGACTTTTCAACTCTTCGGTAGTTTTCTTGATATGCTTTTCATTTTTTTCTTCATCATCAGTAACCACCTGCTGAGTTTGCGCGGAAGTTTGAGACTTATATTTTTCCAAAAAATTTTCTTCAGTAATCTCAATTTCCTTTTTTTCAGGCAACGGCATTTTCTCTGCCAAAACCGCTTTTTTTTCTGCCAATTTTTTTTCAAGATCTTCAATCTCTTGAAGATTTATATTTTCATTATTTATTTCTACCATACATTTGTTAAATTATATTTTTAAGCTTTACTTGTTTTTCCCACACGACACCAAGCAGGAACACTTTTACCAGTTAACCCTTCCACTATTTTATCTCTTTTTTCCTCATCAAATGTGGCATAAAAAGCAGCTATAAGACCAGTTCCAACAATTGCCGCTCCTGCACCCACATATAACAGTCCTTTCTTCGCTCCCTTGTCTACTGCCTGCTTTACTGCTTCTTTTGCAACTTCTTCAGCCACTTGATCTCCTGCCAATCCCGCAATTCCCGCATAAATTCCAGGACCATAAACTGCTATCAATCCCAAGCCTGCCAAGAGAGCTGCAATAGCCAAGATTGTCATTTTAGGATTTTCCTTAATCACTTGAGCTATTTTTGCTAAAACGCTTTTTTCTTCCTCTGTCAATTCCTTCTCTTCTTTATCAAGAAGCTTTTTCATTTGATCCAACGCCAATAACGACTGTTCTAGCATACGAATTATATAATCTCTCTGAACATGATCTTCTCTTATCATAGAGTCAATTTTCTCATTATCAGAAGCAATATTATAATAATCCAATCTCTCCAAATTTAATTCAATTTGGTTTGAATTCTTCAAATTCTTAATAATATCTTTCATCTTTTTTCTTCCATTTTCATTAAAAAGATCTTCTGCGCTTTGACCAGCACAAATGCCTTCATAGGCCTTTGCCTCTATCTCAAGTTTTTTCTGTAATCCGCTCTTCAACTCTTTAATATTATCATTAATTTCTTCAGAGTTTTCAACAACATTCTGCTCAATTAATTTTTCTGCAGAATCTTTTTTTCGTGCCTCAATCACATCCTTTTTTTCTTTTTCAGTTTCAAGATTATTAAATTCAACGCTTTTCAAATCAAAATCAATCTCCATTCGAGTTAAATTTCCCTCTTTAAACCATTTTAAATTAACTCCTTTTATATAAGCCGCCATCATTTTTTCTTCATCATCTGTCCAATCCTCCTTCGATTCATCCACTGAACCCTTTGTTAAGATAATTCTTTCTATCTTCTTTTTCAGTTTCATCTCCCCTTCTTTACCAACTTTTTCCCCTTTATCAATTTTTTCAATTATCTCAACAACACTAAAATCCTCCGATTTTTCGGTTTCTTCTGCTTGATTGCCTTTAATATTAATTTCGCTATCTTCATCCTTAATCATCAACCATTTATAAGTGTCAACTCTACCAATATGTTTAGATGGTTCAATAGGCACTACTAATTCTATAATTTTGTCTCTTGATATTCCATTTTCAATTGCAAAATCAATCAACATATCAACTAATTTTCCCCTCTCAGTTTCATCAGTTGAATTCCAAAGTTCATTTACATTATATCCACTTGTTAAAAAATTATAAATTTCCTCCCCATTTTTAAATTGACTTAAAAAATCTCCTGTAGTTTCTGACTTCTTAAGAGATTCTATCTCTTCTTCAAACTCTTCTCCAATAGAAACTATTTTACCTTTAAGCTGATTATTTTCGTCTCCAATATTAGGATCAACATCCTTAATATCTAGAATTAGCTTTTCAGCTTCTTGATTCAAGCCTTCAACTTCTCCAACTTCTTTTTTAACTGCTTCCGATTCAGCAGCAACGACTTCCTTTAATGTATCGCCAAGTTCTCCAGTTTTATCAGCTTCAACAGATGGTTTTTTTTCTATATTAATATTTTCTTTTTCACTCATAATATTTAAATTAAATTTATTTATAAAAATGTATAGAAATTGTCATTCTAAACTTGATTCAGAATCTTTTATGGTATAAGTTTTTATTTACCTACAAATCATAATATTAGTGGTAGCAGGTGATAGATTCTGAAATGAATTCAGAATGACAAATCATATTTTCTGTATATTTTAAAATAAACTGACTTCGTCCGCAAGAGAAAACCATGGACAACCGACTTCGTCGGTGGATTTCTTAAAAAATTAAAATCTATTTCATCTCATCAATCTCTTTCCGCACTTCTTTCAATTCCTTTTCTTGTTTCATTTTCAAAGCTCTGTTCAATAAATTAATTTGCCTTTTTCTCAAATCTGCGATTTTTACATGAAATTTTGCAAACAACTCTTTGATTTTTGAAATTTTTTCTCTATCAGTTAATTGGCTCATTTGATCTGAGTTATTGTTTATTTCCCCCTGACGAAGAAGGGTTAAGGGGGATTTGAATAAAATAGGAACTAATTATTTTTTCCAATTTATCCCGCGAAAAAATTCATCCACACTGTCATTCTGAATGGAGCGATAGAGAAATGAAGAATCCTATAAGAAGTTTCATCAAGACATATATTATAGTTTTGTAAAACTTAACTCAGGATTATTAATTATAAACTCCTCAGAATGACCGCAAATACAAAACTCTTATTTTTCTTTCTTAAAATTCAACATTTCTTTTTTTACCAGCTCAATTTCCTCTGAAAAAATGCTTTCTGTTTTTTGATTTTTCGCCAAAAGAAATTTTTCCATTTCTTCGAAATCGCTCTTCGGGATTTTTTCAAACTCATCAATTTCCGATTCATTTAAATCAGCAACAATTCGCAAACCAGCCCTCTCGCTAATCAAACTCAAAACATCCGTCAAAATCTTCTGACTATCATCTTCCGATAAAAATTTTAACCCCAAAGACTGTCTCAAATCTTCAATTATTTTTTCATTTATAAGTTTCATAATTTTAATTTATGATTTTAAATTTTTATGTTTATTCTTTAGTGGAATTTTTTTTCTAAAATTTCATCAATAACATCTTTTATGTTATTGAATGTCAATAATTCCATAGCATTTTTATCTTTATCTTTTATAGTAATCTTTGCTTTCTCAATAATTTTTTCTACATCTTTATTACGAAGCTCTTGATTTCCACCAGCAAAACTATTTACACGATTCATAATATTAGATTCGAGTAAACCTCTTAAAACTTGCTCATCAACATTTTTCAAATACAAACTCAACATTTCTTTGTTTTTCGATTCTATGGCTTTTGATATTTCTTCTGCATTTTGATAAGCTGTTCTAATTTTATCTTTGACATCTAGTTTTTGAGCTTTATCAACACCAGATTCATTAATACCTTCAGAAACATTTTCTTTTTTAACCTCTTCATATATCCCCATCAACACGCTCATAAAATATTTAACTCTTATATCTTTCAAATCATCATAAAAAATACCAGTTTCTCTCATAAAGCTATTGTCAAACCACGATATTTTAAACTTTTCTCTAAATAGTTTTTCTTCGTTTTTAAAGCTTTTAATAAAATCTTTTACATCTTTGAATTTTACTACATCTTTCTTTCTTAATTCTATCAATCCTTTTCTAAGATTTTCTTGTATTTCTTCACTTATTACTTCGTTATTTTCTTGCGGTTTCTCAATTGTATCACTGTTACTATTTTCTGTTTTCACCTCAGAAACTTCATCTGTTATTTCTGATTTCAACTCATCTCTTAGGGGATTTACAGGTGTTTGACTTTCACCTTCTCCAACACTTTCATTTAAAACCTCTTCAACAGTTTCTCTCCTTCCATCACCTTCTAATAATTCTCCCATCACATTCAAAACAGCATTTGCATATTTTACAAATTCTTCTTTTTTAATTTTTTTATCTTTCAATTCTTCTTTATGTTCTTTTATTAAACCCAACAGATCTTCCTTTTTCTCAACAAAATTATCTGCCGTAATAGCTAAAGGTAGCTGCTCTACAACTTTAATTATTTCCTTCGATTTTGATTTTGATTTTCCTGGCCATCTTCCAGCTCTTTCCTTCAATTGTTTTTTTATTTCAAGAATCATCTTTTCAAAACCATCTATATTTTCAATTCCGTTTAAATAACCAAAATCATGTGTCGCTTCTTCTGATTCATTAGAAGCGACATCCACAGGAATTTCTGCAACACTTTCTCTAGTAGCTTCCGCAACACCTATTCCAAAAAACATATTTTTTACTCTCACAACAAATCCCTTTTTCTTCTCTCTTAAAATACTAGTTTCTACTAATTCTTTTTCCGCTTGTGCATCTATTAACTTCTTCTGTGCATTCTCTTTCATAGCAAAAACTCCTAACTCAAGATTTTTCTTAAGATCAGTAATTTTTTCAGCTTTAGCAAGTTGTAATTCTCTTAATTGATCCTCAGTCATATTTTCAGGATCTATTAAATATAATTTTGAAAGTTCTGTGCCAAGCAGATCTGCGCTTGCAAGACTTTTTACCGCTTCTTTATCCAATAATGTAGACACGTCAGTTCCCTCAACCTTAGACAATCTCTCTTCTGTGTCCACTAATCTATTCTTGGCTAATTCTATAAACACATCCATTCTCTCTAATCTTTCTATCGCCTCTGCATTTGTGACTATTGGAACCTCTATCACTGCTAAAGTTTCTGGCTCCGATATCTCACCACTTTCAATTCCCTCTTTTGCGCTAATTAATAAAGCCAAAAATATACTTTGTTCTGTAAAATCCTCATTATCAATTCCTCTTTCTTCTATTATCTTTGCTAAATATTCATTTACTCTTTTAATCTCCTTGTCTAATTCATCAGAACCCATCTCACCAACATCTTCCTCATTCTTAACAACTGGAATTTCATCAGAATCTACTTGTTCAGCCTGAGATATTTTATCTCTCCTTTCTTCAAGTTCTGCTTGTTCAATTTTTTCTTCTGTGATGTTTTCCTTGCCCGATAATTCATCCTTCCAGCTTTCTACTGGATCTTCTTGTCTTTTTAATATCCTCGCATTGTTTCGATTTTCTTTTCTTTTCTCTTCGTCTCGAGATATTTCTCTTTGAGTATTACTTTTTCTTTTTAATCCTTCTTCAACTTCTTCGCTTGTGCTAAAATTATTTTTTCTTAATTTTTTATCTGCAATCCGATCTTTTTTTGACGGTTGCATATCTTCTGAGTCAGAATTCTCGCCTTCAAAAGACTTATTATTATCTTGATTATCTTCGCTGATTTTTTCTTGCTGAATCCGATTAGCTTCATTTATTTCTCCTATCTTGAAATTTATTCTCATGTCAAATTTAGACAATTCATTTTTTAAATCACCAACTTTCTTTTTAAGATTATCATCTGTAATATTTGTTATCCTCACTTCATCACGAAATATTTTTATATTTTCTGTTTTTTCTTTTAGTTCTTCTAAACTTAAACTACTAAAATCTGTCTTTTTCAGTTCTTCCAAAAATAATTTCATATTTTCCGTTTTTCCTCTTGCAAAATCTTCTGAATCTTCCTTTTCGTTCTCGCTTTGATTCTCTAATAATCCACCCTCTTCTGAAATGTCTGCTTCTGATTGCACTGGAATATCACTTATAAAATTTTCCTCACCAATCTCTTTTATCTGCCCCTTCAATTTTACTATATCTTTTCTCCAATCATCTGGTTTATTCTCTTCCAACTTAGCAATATCATTTTCAATTTTTGATATTTTTACCACACGATCATCTTCTGGCTCATTACCTGTTTTTATTTCAAAATATTTTTCACGCATATTTTTATTATTAAAGCTAATAAAATTCAACTTATTATAAA
>JAGLSJ010000014.1 GCA_023270095.1 Minisyncoccota bacterium | reverse complement strand
ACATCTGGATCTTTTGTAGTTGTGAACCTAAACCTACTAGTTAAGTAGCTTGCTTTTGATTTGGTTGAAATACTAAACAAAATTAAAAGCAAGCCACTAGAAAACAGTAGGTTTTTTTGTTGGCAAAAATAAAAATTAGCTAAAACAAAAGAGTGATCAAAAATGAGCAATGAAATGAAGGGAAGAGTAATTAAAAAAGAAACGAGAGTTGAAAGACAGGCAAGAGAAGAACGGGAGAGAAGCCAAGAAAGAGGAAATGATAAAAGATTTCGAGGGGAAAAAGGTCTTACGTGCATTTAAAAATATGCATCTTCAACCTCCCCTCTTTTTTATAAATACCCAAAATAATTCACATTGACGGACATCATAAAAAAAATGACTCATATCTAAAAATTATTTCAAATTACAAAACATTTTTTAAAATGACAATCTCAATAAGCTAGAGATCTGAAAATATAGTGAATGAAATAAATTATATTTATCAATTTCTCATCGTTATTACTCCCATGAAATAACAAATGATTATTTCGTGATTTATAAAAAAATTGACAAGACTCTATTACATGTTATTATATAATAAATTCAATGAAAATATATGACAATATTTAATTCACAATCAAATATGACTTTATTATCCCAGACGACTGGTACTGTTATTATTGTGAAAAAAAGCCTACTAATTAGTAAGTTACTTTTGGTTTAGTAAACACACGAATACATACGAAACTAAAAGTAACCTACAAAATAAGTAGGTTTTTTGTTGAATTAATTTATTAAAAACAAACCAATCCAAACTCCCTTCGCCCTCCATTTTTTATTTTTAAGAGATGATTTGTGTTTATAAATATTTATAAGCGCAAACTGTCTCTTGAATAAACAGGAGCCGGAGGAAAGTGATGTAATTATGTCCGAAGAAGAAAAATCGAGTAAAGACACAGGCACAAATAAAACAGGCATTGATATCAGAGGAATATTTAACTCTGAGGCTCGTCACCACGATGCTAGATGTAATGCCTTTTAGAAGCGAGAAGATATGAGCGAACAAACGCAAAAAAAATTATCTTCTCCTTCATATTTTTTTCAAAAATATTATTTTAAGATATCTTGTATATATAAAATTTTATATATACAAATTATAATAAAATAGGGGGAACAAAAAATGTCATTTGGAGAACTAACAAAAGCATTATACGAAATATATCGTTTAAAGCAAAAGAATTCAAAGGAAAATGAAAATTAATAACTTAATTTTTTATTTTCCTTTCTAATTATAATTAATTTATTTTATATATAAATTTAACTAATCAACGAAACATAATAAATGAGATAAATTATATTTATAGATTTCTCGTCGTTATCACTCCCACGAAATGACAAATCAATTAGAATTTATTTTTTGAATTAAATTCTAGATTCCCTTTTATAAGGGAATGACAAAAATTTCGTTTTTCAGAATTTCAAATATATTTTTTATTTAATAGCACATTTATAATATTGTGGTATAATAAAATTATAATAAGTTTTGCTTTATATGAGAATATCGGAAATTAAAGAATATCTAGTCAGCATCAAACCTTATATCATATTTTCATGTTATATCTTCTTAATTTCAGCTATTTTAGGATATATATTCGCTCAAAACAATCCTGACGAGATTACAAAATTTTTAGAAGAAATTAAATCTCTTTTCCCGATTGATGAAGAATCAACACCTTTTCAAATATTTTTGTTTATTTTTGAAAATAATGTAAGTAAAATATTTTTATTGTTGCCTCTTGGAATTTTTGCAGGAATTTTTCCTTTATTCTTCGTTTCTGCTAATGGATTAGTTTTCGGAATTTTTGCTCAAATTTCGTCTAGTTTGATTTCATGGGAATTTTTTATACTTGGTATCGCTCCTCATGGCATTATCGAAATTCCAGTTCTGCTCTTAGCTACTGCAATAAGTTTGAAAATTGGCAAAGTAGCCATTTGGAAAATATTAAAAAAAGACAAAGATTTTCTTTCAGAATTTTCGAAAGCCATAAAATTTTATATACTTATCCTTTTACCTCTTTTGTTAATTGCAGCTTTGATCGAAGCATACATAACCCCCTTTTTTATATCTCTAGCTTTATAACTTTTTAGATTTTGGGCCCATCGTATAATGGTAATACATTGCATTGCAAAAACACAAGTTCGATTCTTGTCAGGTCCACATTGTTATTTTCTAATTAAATATTAAATAAATATATGTCAGAAAATAAAAAAAGAATTAAGAAAATTATAAATCTCTTAAATAAAAAATATAAAAATCCAAAGACAGCTTTAAACTATAGAACAAATCATCAACTTTTGGTAGCGACAATTCTTTCCGCACAGTGCACTGACAAAAGAGTAAATGAAGTTACCAGAGATTTATTCAAAAAATATAAAAAAGTTTCAGACTACGCAAAAATCAGTGCAGATGAATTTGAGAAAGACATCAGAACTACCGGGTTTTTCCGAAATAAGGCAAAAAATATAGTTGAAACCTCAAAAATGATTGTTGAAAAATTTCATTCAAGAATACCAAATAATATGGAAAAATTGATCCTTCTTCCAGGAGTTGCCAGAAAAACTGCTAATGTCGTCCTTTCAGAAGCTTTTGGAAAAAATGAAGGAATTGCAGTTGATACTCATGTCCGAAGACTTTCTCAAAGACTGAGCTTGTCTTTTAACTCTAATCCAGACAAAATTGAAAAAGATTTAATGGAAAATACAGATCAAAAGGATTGGGGGAAATTATCCAATCTTTTGATTTCTCATGGTCGCACAATTTGTAGTGCTCGAAATCCAAAATGTAGTGCTTGTGTTTTAAATAAAGATTGCCCTTCTGCTTTCAGCTTTGATAAATAAATTTTCGACCAAACTTTAACTGAAAGTTACAAGACTTTAATTTATATAATTTTATTTTTAAAATAAAACATGTCAGAAACATATCATTTAAATATTTTCAAATGCAAACTTTGTGAAGAAGTTATTTTTGCTGAACACAAATCATCTACATGCCCTTTTTGTGGCGCACACGATAATTATATTATTCTTGCTAAAGATTGGGAACAAACTAATAATTCAGACATTTTTTCGGAAAAATCAAGAAATAATCTAGAAAAAGCCCTAGAGTTAGAGCAAAGAAGTGTGCGATTTTATAAATGTTCGATATCTCATACGAATAACGCAAAGCTTCATGCAATTTTCAAAGGTCTCTTGAGAATTAAAACGGAACATATACTATTGCTCTCGAAAATCCTTAAAATTCAAAAAACAAACACTGACATTCAAAATATCTGTTTCAGGCTTGATTATGAAAATATAGAAACTGCTATAAAAAACGAAAAAGAATCTGAAAAGTTTTATATAGATTCATACAACAAAGCAACAGAAAAAAGAATCAAAGAAATCTTTTTAGAACTCGCAGAAATTGAAAAAGATCATATTAAACTATTTAAAGATGCTTTTTAGAGTTTCAAGATAACACAATAAATATTTCATGCTGAAGACATAATCAAACTTTAAGTTTAAAAAAGAACTTCTAATATAAGAAGTTCTTTTTTAAAACATTTATTTATAATTTTGTGTCCCCGGCAGGAATCGAACCCACATCAAGAGCTTAGAAGGCTCCCGTTCTATCCGTTGAACTACGGGGACATAATAAACCTGTTTAAAAAATAATCGCTGTTTGTCTTTACTAAACCATGCTAACAAAAAATATAGCTTCGGTCAATAGCAAAGCTATATTTTTAATGTTTGTTTAAAAACCCCTGCTTACTCCAATAGCTTCATTTTTAACAGAATTCTCGTTATTTTCCAAATTTATATTTTCAATTTCTATCTCTTTTATATTATATTTAAACGGATCAACATATTTCAAGTCAACTTTATTTTCGGATTTATTTTTTCTTTCCTCAATATTTACCATAATAACTTGTAATCTATTATTTATTTTTTTAGCTTCTAAAACCACATCGCTTTCATTTTCTTTATAATCTATAAACGTTATATTTGCATAAGCATTGTCAAAAATAACTTTAAAAGTAAAAGTTAACGATAAACCTAAAAATAATATAAACAATATATATCTATATATTACAAGAAAAGATAACTTCTTTTTTACTTTTTCTATATCAAATTTAATTTTTATTTTATTCATTATCTTATATTATATTTATACTAAACCTACTTCGTAAGATAAATAGTAGAGACACAACTAATCAGTTCTCTGTAATATCACTTTTTTCGGTCATCCCACGCATACACTCTCAAGACAAAATTAAGAGATACTTCGTCCAGCTCATATTTTCCTGTCTTCGATTTACTCCTAACTGTTATTTTTTCAATATTATTATAATATTCCAAAGATTCCAAATAACTTAAAAATTCCATTGTCTTATTAAAATCTCCACTAACATTAATATCATAATCTAAATATAATAACGAGTCTTCTATTAAAAAAGTATCCTCTTTGCTCAAAACCCTGCTATCATATTCTACGCTACTTTTTTTCGCAATCTCTTCAATACTGACAGTAAAATCATACATATCAGAATAATTAACCACATATTTTTCAATGTTATCGTTATTGTCTTCTATTTCTTTAAACTCTTTTCTAATGTCTTCTAGTTTACCTATTTGAACATCTAAGTCTCTAATTTCTTGTTTTTTATCAATAATTTCCAAACTTATAGCTTTAATTTTTTCAGGCAAATATAAACCCTCGACAAAAACTAATGCAATAACAATAATTATTAAAACGCATACCTTAACGTAAGATTTTTTTTCAATTCGATTCATATTGCTATAAAATTAATTCTCAATTAAGAGATCTTTTTCAATGAATAAAAGATAATTAAACACTTCACTAACATAATTTTCTGGTTTTGATCCAAAGCCAGAAAAAAAACTTGATTCTTCTAAATTATCTTCAAATTGCTTCAAGGATGCCTTCTTCTTTGAAATTCCGCTTATTCTAACTTCAAAAACGTTGAGGTCTGTCTTTGTCGTGTTTTTGCTACTAGATCCAATATTATTTGTAATAATCTTTGACTCAATGTTTATACTTTCTATTTTTACCTCAGAAGGAGTTATTTGACCTAATTGATTAAAAACTCTTGTCCAGTAGACTTGCCCTTCTTGAATTTCTAAAAAGGCCTTGGATTCTTGATTATATCTTTTTGCATCCACTCTGATTAGTTCGAGTTCTTTTATTTCTGTTCTTAATCTTGCATCTTCTAATTTTTTCGCTACACTTTTATTCTCAATATCAACATAAAAAATAGTAGCTATAAAACAAATAATAACCAATATTTGAATAAACACAATCAAAAAAATATTAGTTTTCACAAAACTATTAATCTTTTCCCATTTAATACTAATTTTATCATCCGGAGATAATAAATTAATTTTTATCATATTAAACATTAAAATGTTAAAACTCCTTCACTCCTCTTATTGCCAACCCCAAAACAGTAACAAAAACTAGAGAGTCTTCTCTAGAAATCAGAGGAATCTCCTTGCCTTCTTCGAAAGTTATATTGATCCACGGATTTCCCTTTTCAATCTCCTTCTTAATTTGTAAAGATAAAAAAGAACTCAATCCTACCATCTTCGATTCACCTCCACAAATTATCACTTTCGAAATATCACCATTTAAATCAAAATGCTCTTTATAATAAGATGTTAACTTGTTTATATATCTTATCATTTCATATAAAGAAGGTTGCATCGCCTTAAATACTTCCTTACATTCTCCCTGGAAATTAAGACCACATTTCGTTTTAATTTCTTCTGCTTTCTGTTCACTTATATTAAGTTTTTTAGAAATTGCAGCAATAAACTCATTTCCACAAACAGGAATACTAGCTGTAAATTGAACTGCAGGATATTTAAAAATTATAAAACTAGTTCTATCTTTTCCAAGATCTATAACAAGTATAGGTCTTGGAGACTTATTATTACTAATTAAACTTCTTGTTATAGCGATTGATTCTATCTCAGCTGCAACTGGGCTTAATCCAGCAGATACCATCACACTAGAATAAGAATCTACCAAAATCATTGGAACAACGGCAACAATAACTTTCATTTCTTTTTTATTTGAAGACAATACTTGCCAATCTATATATGATTCTTCGACATCTATAGGAAACAGTTGCTCAGCTTCATACATAATTGCTTGCTCAATATCATTTTCTTTAGTAAAAGGTATTGTTATAACACGGATAAATCCCTTTGGCTCTGGAATTGAATAAATAACAAACTTTGATTTTATAGGATTTATATTAGCAGTTCTTAATGTTTTTTTAATAAGCCTTGCAACCTCCAATTCATCTTTTATTTCTCCATTTACTATTAATCCCTCAGGAATATCACATCTCCCATATGAAAAAAGTTTTAATCTATCTCGCCTTTTTTTAAATTGAGCAACTTTAATTGAACGATCACTTAAATCAAGTCCAAAAGTTTCTAATTTGCTATTAAAGATAGACATAAATTAGTAAATTAGTTTACAACGCTAATAAATCGCTACAAGTAAATAATATTATATCATTTACTCATAAAAATTAATTAAATTTCTATATTTTTATAAAACAAATCCTACTCCTCTTTCCATGACAATACTTCAAAATTTTCAGATGTTGGAAAAGAAGGCGGAGGATTAAAAGTCAAATTATTATTATAGATAGTATTTGTAGTGTTATAACCATCAAGTGTTGTCATAGATCCGTCAACCCAAGTCCAAGTCCAAAATAAATTAGTTATTATGCCACCATAAACTTCAATACTATTTTTTATACTATGAGTATCATAATATCTATAATAGACATGCCCTCTTTGAGAAAGCATCATAGCATCAATCGTCAAATCAGCAGGCGCGTGTCGAGGAACTAAAACATCCCCTTGAGACATCAAGCCTAGATTATGATTTCCATCACGAGCTATATAATTTATATTACCATTTATTCTTATTCTTGCATAATTATTTGCATTCTCTGGGAATCTCGCGGCTGCTAAAGTCACCTTTCCATTAACTGACCCTTGCACCCAAACATCGTCTTCAATAAAAATCAATCCGTTACTTGGCATTGCAAAATTTCCTAACAATGTTTTACTTTGAATTTCTTCCGCTTCCTTCTTCCAGTTTCCACTTTCATAATTATAATACCAGATTTTAGATTCTAACGAATCAACAGTATAAATGTCAACAGTTGCATCAGATAAAAATTCAATAAAATATCCTTCATCCCCACTATCATCATAATATATACCATCAGTTAGGGCGTCTATTTTCATATTTGCCAAACTCACACTAAAAAGATCAAAATCTGTAACAGGCACTGGAAAACGCCAAAATGTGTCAGGACCTCCAGTCCCCCAAATCCCATCTTTAACACCAGAACAACCATGAGAAGCTGAAGAGCAATTATATGTTGCCACCGCCGAAGTCACTTCAGCAGTAGATGTTCCGTCAAATCTAATTCCTCCATTTGAATGCAGTGGACCAGAAGTGCCTTCATCTCCCCCAATCCAAATTGGAGATGCAGAAAGAAAGCTAAACTCAGCTAAAGATCTTTTTCCTATATAAGAAGACACTTTCTTTGTTATGTTATTACTACCATAGGCAACTCCAGAAGATTCAACGGCAACCACCGTCGACCCGACTTCTGCGGGCGTAATTCTGAGAGAAAATTCCCCCACTACATTATCATTATAATCCTTGTATTCATGTTCATAAGGTCCACAAACATTTGAACAATCTTCATAAGTCAAAGCGGGATTATTATTACAACACCAATCATTCCCATCCATAAAATCAGAACTATTATGAGACAAATGCCATTTATAATAATTAACTCCTGCTTCCGCAACCTGCAAAGACTGAACTTTTTGAATTTTTCTTTTTACATCCTTTCTACTTGAAAGCGTCCAAGTCATCAAAGAAACAGCAAGTATCAATAATATCGAAGTCATTACTAATATCAAAGGAATAATCATTCCCGATTGATTTTTATACCAGCTTAACTTAAACATATATATAAAATTAAATTATCTTAAACCACGAAATACTAATTTGTCATCTCGAAGAAGTGATAACGACTGAGAGAACTATAAGCTAAACAGGCCTCACCTGAATCTTTATTATTTCTGATATAGCATAGTTCACAGATTTCTCACCCTATTGGGATTCGAAATGACAACTAAAAAAATATTTAATTGAAATTTTTCAAATTTCTAGGACTTATCTTTGTTTCTGCATAAACAGTTCTTTGACTATCTAAATTTTTTGTATTTATATAAATTGAAACTTCAATCACTTTAACCAAGGTAACATTTGCAGGAGAAGAAAGCGCGCTCTGTGTTCCGGTATAATTCTCATCATAATATCGAAATATCGGATCAGCTCCATTTTTTACAAAACTAGCAACGACAGTTGTAACAGGAAGTCCTGAATAATCAAGACCAACTCCAGGTTCAATAGTATCTCTTTTTAAATCAGTTCCATCTAAATAATATTTGATTTTTTCAGTTGCATCATCGTTATCAACATCAGAATAGAAAATTAAAATTTGATCCTCAGCACTTTCAATAAAAAAAGTACCGCTTTCTGCTCTGTTCATTTTTCTCATTTCAACACTCATATTTTCGATTGCTCTTCCTGCAATACCTACTCCCTCAATTCGCGACACATCAACGGAATGTTGCTTATAAAGATTCGAGAAAAAAAGACTGATAGTTAACATCATTATGGAAAATATTGCTACAACAATAATACTCTCAATAATACTAAACCCCGATCTATTACAAAACCTGAGATTAAATATTTTAATTAGATTATCCATTTTATTTTATAACTTTTAATTAGGGTTCTATATTAATTACCGCATTTTCTGTTGCTCCAGGAGCAACGACCAACGGCTCAGGCTGATCAGTTGAAATAATAGTATGAAATTCATCGGTAGAAAAACTATAATTATCCCATTCAATTTCAGAAATATTTATAAAACCACTAACATCGCTGGTAAACTCTTCTAAATATTTATATATCGGCAAGAAATCTACGCCATCAAAATATGTTCCCTTAAGTTTCGCCCCTGTTACCGTAATTGGGTTTGAAGCTCGAATATAAAATCCTAAATCTTTGTATCTAGAAAAATATAGAAAATATTCTCCGCTTCTATCATCCTCCCAAGCTGTAATGCCATAACCTAGTGAATCAGCCACTACATCAGGAGCTTCTTGACTACCTGTGGCCACACTATTCATAATAAGATCATAAGTCCATAATTTTGTTCCAGCAGAATCAAATTTTGTAGAATATATATCTGCATCTCCATTTCGATCATCTTCCCAAGAAAAATATAATATATTGCCAGAATATGCAACGGCAGATTTCGTCCTCCAAGCGTCAGGAAGAGTGTCGTCATTAATTTTTATATCAGAGCTTGCCCACATAACATTACCAGATTTATCAAATTTCTGAGCATAAATATCTGGCTGAGAATTTCTTTCATCAGACCACGAGATATAAAAATAATCAGTCCCATCAAAAACTATGTCTGGTTCATATTGATCAAGAGAAGAGCTATCTGAGTTTACTTTCGTTTCTGCAAATAGAACACCTCCATTTGAATCAAATTTTGCCCAATAAATGTCTGAATCACCAGTAACCACTTCTTCCCAAACTACATAAAAATTATCTTCATCATCAACCACAATTTTCGGATCTAGTTGATTTAGTGAAATTAAATCACTACTAATTTTTAAATCTGTACCCCACACGACTGCTCCACTTGAATCAAATTTTTTGACATAAATATCCCAATTTCCATTTATATCATCCGTCCAAACAATATAAACATTTTCCATTGAATCAATTACTAAATCAGAATTAATTTGATTCGAACTACCACTTACTACTTCTGGTCCCCATACTAAACTTCCATCACTTGAGTTGAATTTTTCAAACATCACTCTCATATTTCCTGTTTCTTGAGTGGCATAAGATACATAAAATTTATCTAAATATGCCTTTACTTCTGGCAAGGTTTTATCAAGACCGTTAGTAATTTCTATATCGTCATTCCACTGCTTTTCATATAAACCAGCTACACTATTATAACTATATTTCTGAGCATAAATTCGGTCTGTTCCACTCCGACCATCAAGCCAAGCAATAAACAAATTATCTGAACCATCTATATAAATAGAAGCTTCTCTTTGAAATTCTGTACCAATATCATCGCTCGCTAACCAATTTTGTGGATTATTATAATTAACCGTTTGAAGATTTAAACCACCTAATAAATCAATTGCCAGACCAATTTCTGTAATCTCTTCAGAAATAACAAGGGCATCTGGTTTTGTCGGAATTGGATTGTAGTCCTCAGAAGTATCATCGTCATTAATTGCATATGTTTGATCAGAATTATATCCAGTTTTTGAAGCTACAATATGATAATCATCAGAAGGCTCTAAATCAGGAATCCATAAATTACCATTTAAATCGGTAAGTCCAGTTATTGAATAACTTTCAGAAACGCTATCAATGTCAACTGTTGCGCCTGAAATAACTGTACCAGAAGCATCAAAAACTTTAACTAAAATTCCACCTTTCCCAAGACTTAAGCCCTCAATTCCTTCTGGAACAACATTTGTATTCATTGCCAATGTACTTTCCGAATTTGTGATAGGATTTTTCCAAACTACCCTAACTCGAACATTTTTATAATCAAATGGAAAAGTATCCGCTGGACTCAATCCATCAAAAGCATCATCTTCCCAGCCAACATCAATCTTGACTGTAAAATTATATCCAGCTCTATTTATATTTTTTTCAGAAGCAAGCTCTCCAGGAGGAGTCCATCCTGTATCAGTTCTTACATTATCAAAACTCATACCACGAATAATTTCAAGTTGTTCTAGGGCAATCATATTCGCGCTACTTTCCGCTTTATTATTTCTAACAGAGTTAAAGATTACGCTAAACAAAGAGATTAAAGACAAAAAAATAATAGAAAAAATTGCAATACTAATTACTCCTTCTATTAACGAAAAACCTTTGTTAGAAAATTTACATTCTTCAAACATAATTTTATTTTATTTTTATTAGACTCGAAATAATCAACAAGTCTTATACATTATTCATAACTGAATACATTGGTTGAATCATAGACACTGCAAAAAACCCCACCGCGCCACCAATCATAAGCATTAAAACTGGCTCAATTATAGAAGACATATTAGAAGTAATCTGCTCTACTTCATCTTCATAAAATTCAGCAACCTGCTCAAGCGTATTTTGCAAAGTACCAGTTTCTTCTCCCACTTCAATCATATGCATCATCAAAGGAAAATAGAGTTTATCATATTTACGAACAATTTCACTTAGGGCAATTCCTTTTTGTACTTCTTCAGAAGCATCTTTAACTGATTCCTTATAATAAGTATTACCAAGCGTATCAGAAATAATTTCAAGGGCTTCTACAATTGAAGTCCCACTTCCAATCATCGAACTAAGCGTTCTGGAAAATCGAGCCATATTCACTTTGGCAACTATTTTTCCAATTGTTGGCAGATGTAATAAAAAATAATCAAACGATTTTTTTCCTTTTTTTGTTTTTATAGATCGAAAAAATAATACAACAAAAGCTATAAACATAGCGAGTAATAATAATCCTTGATGCTGGAGAGTTTCGCTAATAAATACAATTACTTGAGTAGTAAAAGGAAGTTCAGTTCCAGTTTCTTTAAATATATTCAAAAGAGAAGGGACAACAAAAACCATCATCAAAATACCAACAACAGCCATTGCAAAAATAATAACTGCTGGATAGGTCATTGCTCCTTTGACACGCGACATCAAATCATGCTCTTTTTTGAGCTGGATATAAAGCAAATCCAGAACTTCTTCAAGATTACCACTCGTCTCTCCAACTCTGATCATATTCACAAAAAGAGTGTCAAAAACCTTTGGAAATTTAGCGATACTATCGGCAAGCTGATTTCCTTTCTGCACATCTTCTTTGACCGAACACAAAACCTCTTTAAAATATGCGTTGTTAGTTTGCTCAGACAAAACCGTGATTGACCTAGAAAATGGTAATCCTGCTTTAAGCATAACTCTTAAATGACGAGCAAAAAGCATCTTATCTACAACACT
>JAGLSJ010000013.1 GCA_023270095.1 Minisyncoccota bacterium | reverse complement strand
TTTTAGAAGTGATTGCGGAGAAGAATGGGAAATAAAAAAATAGTATATAGTATCAAGTATTAAGCTCAACAATACTTAATGTTATCTTTCTGATACCAAATATTTAATCCTTAATACTAAAATTATGAATTTAATACCTACAGTGATTGAAAAATCTTCTGATGGCGAGAGAGCTTATGATATTTATTCAAGGCTTCTCAAAGATCGGATTATTTTTCTTGGTGGTCCAATTAATGATGCGGTTGCAAATACGATAATTGCTCAACTTTTATTCTTGGAGAAGCAAGATGAAAAGGCTGATGTAAAGATTTATATAAATTCTCCAGGTGGGATTGTAACATCAGCACTTGCAATTTTTGATACAATGAATTATATAAAATGTAATGTTTCAACTGTGTGTATTGGTATGGCTGCATCGGCTGCATCTCTTTTGCTTTCATCTGGTACAAAAGGGAAAAGATTTGCACTTCCAAATGCAGAAATTATGATTCATCAAGTTATGGGAGGCGCGGAAGGTCAAGCGAGTGACATTGAAATTTCAGCTCGACATATTTTGAAAACGAAAGATAGGTTGAATAAAATATTAGTTAAAAATACTGGTCAATCGCTTGAAAAGATTATTAGAGATTCTGACAGAGATTATTATATGAGTGCAGAAGAAGCTAAAAAATATGGAATTGTTGATAAGATTGTGAAATAAAGTATTTATTATCGAGTTTGTCAGGGAGCAAATTTAGGGCTTTTGCTATATATCATAAAAATTAATAAAAAATAGTAGAATATTGACATTTTGTTTTTTTTCTGCTATTTTTTAATATGTTAGAATTTAATTTAAAAACTAACTAAACGAAACAAAAATAAACACACAAAAGAGGGATTAAGATGAATGGTAAAATATTTAAACTATTAGACGAAATTAAGGTAAAAATTGGCGCTGATTCAGTGTTGCTTGCACTGAATGATGGAATATTTGTATCTAGCACAGATAATTCATCTAAAAATCATGGAGTTCAATCTGCAATGTCAGCCACAATATTGGGTACTGCAGAATTGACAGGACATTTGCTTGAATTTGAAGATTGTTATATGAACATAACAGTGTTTAAATCTGCCGGAAAGAAATTAATAATTATAAGTGTAGGCGAAAAATCTTTATTGTCGATTATAGCTGATATTAGTATTAATGAAAATACAATTGAAGCTTCAATCGCAAAAGAAACAAGCAGAATTAGCGAAATAATCTAGAGCTGAGGAATAATTTCTCATGCTCCTTTTTTATCTTTTTGTTTATGTAATGACAGTAGATTGTTGACAGAATCGACATTTGCTGTTATTTTTTACTCAAGATTGAACAAATTTGGAGGGTAAAAACAAAAGGTTTGTTCTTTAAAAATTGAATAATATGATTTATTGGGAGGTGAAACAGTGTCAGATAAAATGGATAAACATAAAAAGGATTGTAAAGATTGTGGCAGTGGTTGTTCTTGTAATAAAGACAAAAAAGAAGGAGATGATGAGCAAGACGAAGTCGAATAAGTACATTTTATAACTTAGTATTGAATATGACGATAAGAGCGTTTTCTCTTAAATTTATGGAAGGTGTAAAGTGATGATTGAAGAAAGAAATTTTTTTAGCATGTTAAGGCAATTGTGGTTAAAGAATCTTTTTATTTGTGTGGGATTGGACAGTGCGTTTGAAAAAATTCCACAATGTTTAAAGGATTCTGTAGAAGCAACGCTCGGCTATGTTTCAGTTGAAGAGATTATGTTCCAGTTTAACAAGAACATTATTAAAGCAACTGCAGATCTTGTTTGTGCGTTTAAGCTTAATATTGCTTTTTATGAAGCACAAGGAAATGAAGGAATGGCGGCATTAATTAGAACAATTGCATATATTAAGGAATATGCTCCTGAAGTCCCAATTATTTTGGACGCTAAACGGGCAGATATTGGAAATACAAATGATGGATACGTTAAATCCGCATTTGATATAATTGGTGCTGATGCAATTACAGTAAATCCGTTTTTTGGTAAAGAAGCAATGGAACCATTTTTGAAAATGAAAAATAAAGGCATTATCATTTTATGTCGCACTTCAAATTCAGGATCTGGAGAATTTCAGGATCTTGAAGTTAATGGTGAACCACTCTATCAAGTTGTAGCAAGAAGAGTTGTTGAGAGCTGGAATGATAATAGTAATTGTGCCGTTGTTGTTGGAGCAACTCAACCTGAAGAACTTGAACAAGTTCGAATGATTGTTGGTGATATGCCCATTCTTATTCCAGGTGTTGGAGCTCAAGGTGCTGATGTCAAGAAAACAGTTAATGCTGGCGGAAGAGAGGTAATAATTCATTCTGCTAGAAAAATTATTTTTGCATCTGATGGTCCAGATTATGCAGAAGAAGCAAGAACCGAGACTGTTAAATTGGGAAATCTTATTCTTATATGTATGGCAAATGACTGAGACAATCTCAGTCACATCTTTTATAAGAACAGAAAGGTGATATGAAATGACACGAGATATTGAATTAGTTCTACCATATATTCCATTGAGTGAAAAAGAAATTGATGAAATATTCGCTTTAAAAAAAGCAATATTTAAGGGTCATTTTGTTTATACAAATGGAGGACATGGAGATATTTATGTAGATAAGTCTATAATAACCTTATGGCCTATTCAAACAAGTATTTTATGTAGAGATATTGCATGGCAATGGCGTGATGCTGGTATTGAAGCAGTTCTTGGTCCTGCAATGGGAGCAATTAAACTCGCTGATCGTGTTGCTGAGTGGTTGACAATTTTTACGGGAGAAGAAATACCGGCTCTATATTCTGAAAAAGATATCAATGGCAAACAAGTTCTAAAACGAGGTATTGCCGAAATAAATGGCAAAAGAACTTTTGTAATTGAGGATATAGTAAATACGGGAGGTTCTCTTGAAGATTCTATCGGAGTTTGCATAGGAGCAGGAGCAATAATTGTCGGATGTCATTCTTTGGTGGATCGTAGTTCTGGGGCAGTAACTGCTCAAACACTTGGAATTCCGAAATTCCTAGCCCTTAAAACAATGACTGTAGCAAATTATACTAAAGGATGTCCGCTGTGCGATGCGAAAATTCCAATAAATACAGACAGAGGTCATGGAGAGGAATATTTGAAAGAACATCCAGAAAAGAGGGACTGGAAATAAAAGAAACATAACTTTGGCGTG
The DNA here is from genome assembly GCA_023270095.1 of Minisyncoccota bacterium. GTDB lineage: Bacteria > Patescibacteriota > Minisyncoccia > JAHIHE01 > JAGLIN01 > JAGLLA01. Next base: position 8,994 of record JAGLSJ010000013.1, on the reverse strand, counting down.
TGGTATTCCATACGCTTTTTTATTTTTATTCATTTGACAAAAAAATTCATATATTCTATTTTTAAGTTAAGAATGTGACATGGAGAGTTTTGAAATGAACAATAAAACAAATACAAAAGGATTAATATTCCAAATAATGTTCTGGATGGCAAATGACGAAATTAAAATTACAGGATTTGAAGTTTGTAAAAATATTACAGGAAAAAAGAGAGATAGAGGATTTTATAATTCAATACAAAAACTTAAACAATATGGATTAGTTGAAAGTTATTCTTACTTTGAAGAAAAAGAGGGTTTTGTCAGATGTTATATCAGATTGACTGATATTGGAAGAGATGTGATCGGACTAGGGTATCCTTTTTTAGAAACTATCTTATTAACAAATGAAACGGAGGTTATTTAATTGTAGATGAAAAGAAGGGGTAATCTTAAACCTCTTTTATTTTTTTATTTAAACTGCAGGGGTTTAATCTTGATAGAATATGGAATTTAAATTAAAATCAAAATTTAAGCCAGATGGTGATCAACCAGAGGCAATTGGGAAATTATACGAAGGTCTGAAAAAGGGAAACCGACATCAGACGCTTTTAGGTGTGACGGGTAGCGGAAAAACTTTTACGGTTGCAAATGTGATTGAGAAAATTCAAAAGCCAACCTTAGTTATTGCACATAACAAAACTTTGGCGGCACAATTGGTGAGCGAGTTTCGGGAATTTTTTCCAGACAATGCTGTGGAATATTTCGTTTCCTATTATGATTATTATCAGCCTGAAGCATATATGTCTTCGACAGACACATATATTGACAAAGAAGTTCAGATTAATAAGGAGATTGAAAAACTGAGACACAAGGCAACTGCGGAACTTCTTTCTCGAAAAGATGTGATTGTTGTTTCCTCTGTTTCTTGTATATATGGATTGGGTTCGCCAGATTCTTATCGAAATGAGGTTCTGTTTATTAGCAAGGGATTGTCAAGCAATCGCGAAAAAATTATTGGGCAGCTTGTTGATATGCATTACACGCGCAGTGAAGTTTTGGAAAGAGGGAGAGTTTCGGGCGCGTGGTGATGTAATTGAAGTTATTCCACCGGGAATTGAAAATATAATTCGGATTGAACTGAGCGGTGAGAAAATAAAAAAAATTATGGAATTTGATGGAGTTTCGCGGAAGAAAATTAAGGAACATTCTGATTTTATGTTTTTTCCAGCTAAGCATTTTATTGTTGAAGATGGATTATTGGAAAAATCGTTGGGAAAAATTGAGAAAGAATTGGAAGCAAGATTAAAAATTTTTCAAAAAGAAGGGAAGTTGTTGGAAGCTGAACGACTCAAGAGAAGAACAAAATATGATTTAGAAATGATTCGAGAAGTGGGATATTGCAATGGTATCGAAAATTATTCAAGATATCTTACTGGTCGGAAAAAAGGAGAACCTCCATTTACTTTGATGGATTATTTTCCAAAAGATTATCTCACGGTTATTGATGAATCTCATGTGACAATTCCACAAATTAGGGCAATGTATGCTGGTGATCGAGCACGAAAGAATAATTTGATTGATCATGGCTTTCGTTTGCCATCAGCATTTGATAATCGTCCTTTGAAGTTTGATGAATTTAGCGAGAAAGTTAACAATGCAATTTATATTTCTGCCACACCAGCAGATTATGAAAAGAAAATCTCAGATCAAATTGCAGAGCAAATTATCAGACCGACAGGACTTGTCGATCCTGAAATTGAAGTTAGACCAATTGAAAATCAAGTTGATGACTTGGCAAAAGAAATTGAAATTCGTGCAAAAAACAAAGAAAGAATTTTGGTGACGACTTTGACGAAAAAGATGGCTGAGGATTTGGATGAATACCTCAGAGATATGGGAATTAAATCAAACTATCTGCATAGTGAAGTTGATACACTTGATCGAATTCGAATTCTTGAAGAATTGCGAAGAGGTAAATTTGATTGTTTGGTAGGAGTGAATCTTCTTAGGGAGGGATTAGATTTGCCTGAAGTGACTCTGGTTGGAATTCTTGATGCTGACAAAGAAGGATTTCTGCGAAGTGAAACATCTCTCATTCAAACGATTGGAAGAGCTGCTCGGAATGTTTCTGGTAAGGTAATTATGTATGCTGATAATATGACAGGATCAATGATAAGGGCAATAGGAGAAACGAATCGAAGAAGAGAAAAACAGATTGCTTATAATAAAACTCACGGAATTACGCCTGTTACAATTAAAAAGAAAATCAAAAGTATTGTTGATCACGAAATTGAGCCGAAAGTTTCTGAGGAATATTTGAAAATTGAGAGTTTTGAAAATATTCCAAAAATCATCAAAATGAAAGAAAAAGAGATGAGGAAGTTTTCTCAGGAATTGAAATTTGAGCAAGCTGCAATGCTTCGAGATGAGATTTCAGAACTAAGAAAGCTGGAGAAAAGGTTTTAATATAGTAAGCTGTGTCTTGCTCAACATAAAAATAAATGCTAGAATGACTCAGTAATTTAACTAAATGATTAAGTTCTAAATATATATGTCAAAGGATTATTATAATATTTTAGGTGTTTCCAAAGATGCTAGTGATGATGAAATTAAGAAAGCTTTTCGTAAGGCTGCTCACAAACATCATCCAGACAAAAAGAGTGGCGATGAGGCAAAATTCAAGGAAATAAATGAAGCCTATCAAGTTCTTTCGGATAAACAAAAAAGAGGTCAATACGATCAGTTCGGATCATCTTTTGATCAAGCAGGAGCTGGTGGACAGGGTTTTGGTGGATTTGATTTTTCTGGTTTTCAAGGAGGTCAGAATGGATTTAATTTTGAATTTGGTGGTGATGGAGGTGGTTTTGGAGATATCTTTGGAGACATTTTTGGTGGCGGAAGGGGTCAAGGCCAAAATCAGAATCAGGGAAAAGGAAATGATGTATCTGTTGATATCGAGATTACTCTTGAAGAAGCGGTAGTTGAAACTGAAAAAGATATAAACATTTCTATATCTTCTTTATGTTCTGTGTGTGATGGAATTGGTGCGGAGAAAGGCAGCAAAGTTGAATCTTGTAAAACTTGTGGTGGTTCTGGTCAAGTGACAAAACAGAGGAGGACAATTTTGGGAACTTTTGCTCAGAATGAAATTTGTCCAGATTGTCAGGGGGTTGGAGAAACTTTTGAAAAAAAATGTTCGGCTTGTGGTGGTGATGGAAAAACAAAACAAAACAAAACTATTAAAGTTAAGATTCCTGCGGGAATTGCTAATGGACAGACAATTCGTTTGTCAGGTCAAGGTGAAGCTGGCTTTCGTCCTGGAAAAGGAAACTCGGTTGCTGGAGATTTATATATTACAGTGCGCGTGAAGCAACATTCTCTGTTTGAAAGAAAGGGCGATGATATCATATATAATTTACAAATATCTATTTCACAAGCTGCACTTGGAGATAAGATTAATATTCCGACATTACAAGGAGAAATAAAATTAAAAATTCCTTCAGGTATACAGAGTGGAAAGATAATCAAATTAAAGGAGAAGGGAATTACTCATCTCCAAGGACGAGGAAAAGGAGATATGTTTGTTGTTGTTCAAGTTATGACGCCAGAAAAACTTTCTAGGAGTCAGAAAAAAATATTTGAAGAATTAAAAAAAGAAGGAATTTAAAGATTCCTTCTTTTGTATTATAATATGAGTAACAGTATCAATTGAATCTTGTTAGACTGTGGTTAGTTTTAGTTATTTTAATTACAAACATTACCAAAATGTCACCTTGAAATGAGCTTTAGCAATTGAGAGATCTCTAAAAATTAATTAAGTCTTACTAGACGACATCACGCAAAGATTTCTCATCCTGTCGGGATTTGAAATGACAGGAAAGACTCGTTGGCTCCATTGTGGGAAAGATTCCCCTCTTGAGAGGGGTAGAGGTGTGTTAATGTGGAGCCTGTTTGCGAAGAGGTTTTGCATAATCTTTTTTAAAATCACAAAAGACTAGGACTATGAAGTCAACAGAAGAAAAGAAAACTAACTATTTTATTGTATAAAAAGAAAGTTTTTGCTATAATAACCTAGTAATAAATAAGTTTTCAAAGAAATGCAGAATAAATCAATCATCAGAAAAACAAGCTTAATATCATTAAGCCTTCTTTTTATTTTTCAAATCACAGCAGGAGTATTACTGCCTATTAACATATCTCCTAATATTCTTCAAATACAAACAAACAAAGCTTATGCAGCTGATTCAACTTGGGAAGGAGACATTTCAACTGATTGGAATACAGCTGGAAATTGGAGCCTAAATGCAGTTCCAGATTCAACAACAAATGTCACCATTCCAGATGCTGCCACAACCACAAATGATCCTGCTATCTCAAGCGGAGCAAATGTTGGCAATGTCATCATTGCAACAGATGGAATCTTAAACGGAAATGCAAACACAATAAACGTCTATGGAGACTGGACTAATTCTGGAACATTTAATCATGGGAGCGGGACGGTTGTCTTTACTGGAATTACTAGTAAAATATTTACACCTAGTACATCTGCTTATAATAATGTTGAAGTGAATAAAACGAGCAGCAGTGGTTTTGATGATTTTACCATTTCGGGCACAGCTACTGTTTCTGGAAACCTTACTCATACGAATGGTAATTTAAATGGAGGTCAAATCGATCTTGCGGGGGATTATATAGTTGGATCAGCCGCATCTGGTACGGATAGATATACAACAGCTACCATAATTAATTTTAATCATGTTTCGAACGATCAGACAATCACTTATACCTCTGGCGGAATCGGAGCTCATGTTCGCATAGACAAAGCTGGAGGAACATTCTCTATTACAAATACTATATCTCTTAATGGATGGACATATGTTACTGGAACCGTGACTGGATTAGATACATACACTTTAACTTTTAAGGGTGATTCTAGCGGAACATTTACGCCGGGAGCTTTGGCTTATAGTAATATTGAGATTGATAAAACAAATAGTAGTACTGGATATGACAATATTATCGTTTCAGGCACAGCTACTGTATCGGGAAATCTTACTCAAACGAATGGTAATTTAGACGGTGGTCAAATTAATCTTGCTGGAAATTATATAATTGGAGCAAATGCAACTGGTTCATATAGATATAGCACAGCAACAATAATTAATTTCAATCACGCTTCAAATGATCAAACAATTACATATACTTCAGGAGGAATCGGAGCTCATGTCAGAATAGATAAAGCTGGAGGAACATTTTCTATCACTGATACAGTTCTTTTAAATAGTTGGACATATGTTACTGGAACGGTAACTGGACTTGATACATATACTCTAACTTTTAAAGATGATTCAACTGGAAAATTTATACCAGGGTCGCTATCTTATACTAATATTGAGGTTAATATGACAAATAGCGGTACTGCATATGATGATCTTACAATTACAGGTACAGCTACTGTTTCTGGAAATCTTACTCATACAAATGGTGATTTAGATGGTGGTCAAATTAATCTTGCTGGGAATTATATAGTTGGAGCATTAGCAACTGGCACAGACAGATATGCATCTTCTGCGATTATAAATTTCAATCACGCATCAAATGATCAAACGATTATTTATACTGCAGGAGGAACCGCAGCTCATGCTAGAATCGATAAAGCTGGGGGGACTTTTTCTATAACGGATACAATACCTCTTGCTGGGTGGACATATATTACTGGAACCATAACTGGACTTGATACATATACCTTAACCATTAAAGACGATTCTAGTGGAACGTTTACACCGGGAAATTTTGTATATAATGATATTGAAATTAACATGATAGAGGGTAACGGTTATGATGACTTAACTGTTTCTGGAACAGTTACGGTTTCAGGAAATTTTACTCATACAGATGGTAACTTAAATGGTGGTCAAATTAATCTTGCTGGAAATTATATTGTTGGAGCAGCTGCAACTGGTTCAGATAGATATGCAGTAGCTACAATTATAAATTTTAATCATGCTTCAAATGACCAAACAATTACATATACCTCTGGAGGAATAGGAACTCATGTTCGCATTGATAAAGCAGGCGGAACTTTTTCTATTACGAATAATATTTCTATTAATAGCTGGACATATATTACTGGAACGGTAAGCGGAGTAGATACATATGTTTTAAATTTTAATGATGACTATCATGGATCATTCACGCATGGATCTTTAACATATGGTAATGTAGAGATTAGTAGAACAGGAAGTTTGTATGACGACTTCACCATCTCCTCTGGCACCCTCGATATCAACGGAAACCTAACTCTCACAGATGGAGATATAAAGTTCAATACTAATAACCCAGATATTAATATAGCTGGTAATCTTTCAATTGCTTCTGCCGCAACATTCACCAAAGGAGCTGGAACCTTAACCTTTGATGGATCAACAGCATCAACATTCACAGACTCAAGTGCATCACCACAAGACGTAGGTAGCGTAGTTATAAACAAAACAGGAGAAAGTCTTACTCTTCTATCAGATACATTAATTACTACTCTAGCAGTCAGTGGAACATCAACTCTCATTCTAGGGGCTGACCTTACTGTTTCTGGAGACACTGCTATTAACAATGGAGCAACTTTAACATACACTCAAGGGACAGCAGTTGACTTAACAGTAAACGGAACTTTAACTGTTTATTCAGGAGGAACAATCCTTACTCCTTATACTTCACTAACAGTACCTGACTCTGGTGGTTCAGGAAGAACCATCACTGCTGGAAATGTTGATATTCAATCTGGCGGAACGATCAATGCGGACGGGTTGGGGTTTGGGGTAAATGCAGGACCAGGAAAATGTACTAACGCTAGTACTTATGATAGTGCAAGTTATGGTGGAAGAGGTGCGGATTATGATGACCTCGGAATTAGTGGGCCTACTTATGGTTCTTTAAGTAATCCTATTTCTTTAGGTAGTGGTGGACGAAGTGATGAAGGTGGTGGTGCTATAATTATTTCTTCTACGGGAACAGTGACTGTTAATGGAATTTTAAGCACAGATGGAAATGGTAGTGAGTGGGGTGCTAGTGGTTCTGGTGGAACTGTTAATATTACTGCTAATATTTTAACAGGTTCAGGAATAATTAGGGCTAATGGCGGGAACAGTGTTCAGCGTGGTAGCGGTGGAGGTGGTAGATTAAGTTTAAATGGTGTTACAACAGATAATTTTCTAGGAACATTACAAGCGAATGGTGGTAATACAGCTACAAAAGGTAATACTGGAACTATATATCTTAATTCCACAAAACGTGCCAACCTTGTCTTGGGCGGAGCAGGTAATCTTACTTCACTTAGATTAGGGACAGATGATACAGCTACTGCTTGGACTTTTGGTACAATAACTATTCAATCAGGTGGTATATTAGAAATAGGCGGTAATCCTTATTTAAATTCTAATAACGGTGGTGCAGCAACACTTATAATCACTACTCTTGATGTTCAATCTGGGGGTATATTGAGTGCTAATGGATTAGGATTTGGGTTAAGAGAAGGCCCAGGTAAAAATACTAATGCTAGTACTTACGATGGTGTAAGTTATGGCGGAAGAGGTGCAGATTATGATGTTGTAGGTGTTAGTGGCCCCACTTATGGTTCAATAACTAATCCGATCTATTTAGGTAGTGCGGGACGAAGCGATGAAGGAGGTGGAGCAATTATTATTTCAAGTTCTGGTACAGTGACTATTAATGGGATTTTAAGTGCTGATGGAGATGGTGGGGATTGGGCTAGTGGTGGCTCAGGAGGAACTATTAATATTACTACTCCTACTTTATCTGGTTCAGGAACTATTCGGGCTAATGGTGGAGCTAGTGTAAATCGTGGTAGTGGCGGAGGCGGAAGAATTGCAATTACTCAAACCACAGGAACGACATGGACACCAACACTCCAAGCTTTTGGTGGTTCTGGTAATACAACAGGCGCCGCCGGCACCATCTATCTCAAAGACGCCAATGACACTGCAGGAGATGGAGAGCTAATTATAGACAATAACAATGACTCCACAGCATCAGGAACAGACACAGATATATCTTCACTGGTAACTGACACTGCCGTAGGCAATGTCATCATCAGAAATTCAGGTAAACTTCAAATGGATACAGATACAACCTTGACTGTATCAGGAACATGGACCAACACTGCAGGGGAAAATCTCACAGCAGGAACAGTAATTCTTGATGGCACCTCTCAATCAGTCATAGGTAACACCAATTTCTATAACCTCACCAAAAACGTCACATCTACTGACACTCTTACCTTTGGAAATGGAACAACTCAAATCATAATAGGAACAATGGATCTTCAAGGAGCATCAGGAAACCTTCTTTCACTAAGAAGTGATTCAACTCCAATTCAGTGGAGTATTGATCCACAAGGGACAAGAACAATATCTTATCTCGACGTCAAAGATTCTAACAATATTAACGCGACAGTAATAGACGCTAGCGGACTCAACATCACAGATTCAGATAACAACACTAACTGGCTTTTCAATGTCGTTCCCAACGTCCCAACTCTCATCTCTCCTGCAAGTACATCAAACGTATCAGACAACACTCCCACACTTTCAGCAAACTATACAGACACAGATACAAATGACACAGGAACAACAAACTACAGAATCTCATCTTCATCTCTTGCAGATTGTACAACCAACACTAACGTTGTTTCCTCTGGAACATCATCTACAACATCAACTAATAATGAAAACACAACATGGACACCAAGCTCGTCTATTGGAGCAGACGCAACATACTATTGGTGTGCTCAAAATAATGATGGAATAGAAACATCTGCCTGGACTCAAATGGGATCATTTAACCTAGATACTACAAACCCTACTATCACAAACATCTCTTCAGATAAACCAAACAGTACATACAACATAGAAGAAGTAATAGACATAGACGTAACTTTCTCAGAAAACGTAACTTCCACAGGAAACGTTACTATAACCCTTGAAACAGGAACTACAGATC
>JAGLSJ010000012.1 GCA_023270095.1 Minisyncoccota bacterium | reverse complement strand
CTGAAGAAAACGAATCCTTAGAAAAAAAGATTATAGAAATAAAAGAAGAAATCAAATTTTTAACAATTCCTAAAGACCCAAAAGACGAAAAAGATGTCATTGTTGAAATCAGAGCTGGGGCTGGAGGAGATGAAGCTGGACTATTTGCCAGTGAACTTTTTCGGATGTATGCAAAATTTGTGGAAAAACAAAGTGATTGGAAAACGGTGATTTTGAGTTCGAACAGAAGTTCGGTTGGTGGATTCAAGGAAATTATTTTTGAAATTAACGGACAAGATGTCTATTCAAAGATGAAATTTGAAAGTGGAGTCCATCGCGTACAAAGAATTCCTGAAACCGAAAAACAAGGCAGGGTTCACACTTCAACTGTCACCGTTGTCGTACTGCCTCAAGCAGAAGAAACAGATTTAGTAATCAAAAACGAAGATATAAAAGTTGATGTATTTCGATCATCTGGACCTGGAGGACAAAGCGTTAACACTACCGACTCTGCCATCAGAATTACCCATGCTCCAAGTGGATTAGTTGTCTCTTGCCAAGACGAAAAATCACAACTCAAAAACAAAACAAAAGCAATGCAAATATTGCGTTCTAGACTCGTGGCAATTGAAGAAGAAAAAAGAGAAAAAGAAGAATCTGGCGCACGAAAAAGTCAAATTGGAACTGGAGATCGAAGCGAAAAAATCCGAACTTACAACTTCCCACAAGACCGAATTACCGACCACAGAATCAAAAAAAGTTGGCACGAAATTTATAATATTCTCGAAGGAAATATCGAAAATATCATCAGCTCGCTCTCTCAGGCAGAACAAGAATTAAAAGAAAAATAATTTAGATTTTCAGCTATTGACAGAATTTTAAAAGTATGATAGATTACCATGTTGGCTTGAGATCAATCCGTTGTAGAAGAAAAAAGAGCGGATGAAAAAAATCATTAAAATAAAAAATACTCAAGTCAATTATTCAAATTATCGAGAGAAGGGTGTGATATTATAAATATCACAAAAAAACAATTATCCCCTCAACCCCCCCATCCCTTCTCTCTCATTCTTTTCTCGCACTTTTAAACAGCATTTATGCTGATTTTTTTGTAATGTTTTTATTAATAAAAACATTTGAAATAATATCTTGATTGAGTTCTATAACCTATTTTCTAAACAACTCTTTCAACGCAATACCCGTAAATGATTCCTTATATTTTGCAATTTCCTCAGGAGTCCCAATAGCGATAACCTTTCCACCATCTTCTCCTCCTTCAGGACCAAGATCAACAATATAATCAGCAGATTTGATGACATCTAAATTATGTTCAATGATTATAACTGTATTTCCAGAATCAACAAGACGATTCAATACGTCTAATAATTTTTTTACATCGTCAAAATGTAACCCTGTTGTCGGCTCATCAAGAATATATAAAGTCCTGCCTGTTGCTTTTCTAGAAAGTTCTGATGCCAATTTAATTCTCTGCGCCTCCCCTCCCGAAAGTGTTGTGGCAGCTTGTCCAAGATGGATATAACCTAAACCCACTTCTTTTAAAATTTTCAAAACATCACAAACTTGCGGAATATCTTTCCAAAAATCTTCCGCTTCGTTTACCGTCATGTCCAAAACTTGTGCAATATTTTTTCCTTTATATTTTATTTTCAAACTTTCTTGATTATATCTTTTTCCCTCACAAACTTCACAAGGAAGATCTACATCTGGAAGAAATTGCATCTCAACTTTGATAAATCCTTCACCTTTGCAAACTTCACATCTTCCACCTGCAACATTGAAACTAAACCTGCCAGGCTGATATCCTCGCGCTTTTGCCTCTTTCGTCAAAGTGAAGATTTCTCGAATTGGCGTAAAAAGCCCTGTATATGTTGCTGGATTGCTTCGCGGAGTTCGACCAATCGGAGATTGATCAATTTGAATTATCTTATCGATATTTTCGATTCCATCAATTTTTTGATGCGCTCCTGGTTTTTGCATTGAATGATGAAGTTTTCTTGCCAAGGATTTATAAAGAATTTCATTTACCAGACTTGACTTTCCGCTTCCAGATACTCCTGTCACGCAAACAAAAGATCGAAGAGGGAAACTTACATCAATATTTTTTAAATTATTTTCCGTAGCCTTATAAACTGTCAAAAAATTCTTGCCAATTTTTCTTTTAATTTTTGGAACTTCAATTTTCTTTTTGCCAGAAAGATATTGACCCGTAATTGAATCTTTACATTTCATAATTCCGCTATAACTTCCTGCGAAAACAATTTTACCACCACAAGCTCCAGCTCCTGGTCCAATATCAACCAAATAATCTGCTTCTTTCATTGTTTCTTCGTCATGCTCAATGACAATCAAAGTGTTTCCAATTTCTCTCAAATGCTTCAATGTATCTAGAAGTTTTTTATTATCCCTTGCGTGAAGACCAATTGAAGGTTCATCAAGAACATAAAGAACTCCAACAAGAGCGCTACCAATTTGAGATGCCAGACGAATTCTTTGAGCCTCTCCTCCCGCAAGTGTCATTCCCGTTCGATCAAGAGTCAGATAATTCAATCCAACATCCACTAAAAAACCAAGACGATTCTTAATTTCAACAACAACCTTCCCAACAGTCAATTCTTCTCTTTTTGAAAGTTTCAAATTATGGAAATATTCATAAGATTGATTAATTGACATAGCAGATATTTCACCAATATTTTTTCCATGAACTTTAACTGACAAAGCCTCTTTTTTTAGTCTTGAACCAAAACAAGTCTTACAAGAACTAACACTCATATACTTTTCTATTTCCTTTCGAACAGAAGAAGAGTCAGTCTTAAAATATCTTCTTTCTAAATCATTTACAAGACCATTAAATTTCAAATGAAAAACATTACTTCCTTTTTTTGTATAATAACGAACTTCCAGTTGCTCCTCTTCTCTCCCTCCAAATAAAATTATATCCAGTTTTTCTTTTGAAATGTCTTTCAACCTTACATTCAGAGGAATGCGAAATTGTTGCGCAACAGAATCCAAAAGTGAACCATAATAATTATTTGGCTTATAACTCCAAGGCAAAACACCTCCTTCACTGATTGTTTTATTGAAATCTGGAATGACAAGTTTTGCATCGATTTCCATCTTGTTGCCAAGTCCATTGCAATCAGGACACGCACCATATGGACTATTAAATGAAAACAGACGAGGCTCGATATCAACGAAAGCAATCCCACAATCAAAACACGAAAGATTTTTGTTCATTATTAATTCTTCTTTTCTAAAAATAATTAAAATCAAGCCATCGGATAAATTCACTGCCTGCTCAACATCTTCAAAAATTCGACTCAAATTATTTTCATTAACTTCAATTTCATCAATAAAAATATCAATATTATGAATCTTATATCGCGCCAAATCAATTTTTTCATCAAGATTAACCATCTTCCCGTCAATTTTTGCTTTATGATATCCTTTTTTATATATGTCATTCAATAACTGAAGATATTCCCCTTTCTTTCCGCGAATCATTGGAGAAAATATTTTTATTTTTTTCCCTTCAAATTTATCTAAAATATTATCAACCATTTGCTCTACAGTCATCGCCGAAATTTGCTTATTACATTTTACGCAATGAGGAACTCCAATTTTTGCAAAAAATAAACGCATATAATCATAAATTTCCGTAATTGTCCCAACTGTAGAACGAGGATTGTGCGAGGCTGCTTTTTGAGAAATCGAAATTGTCGGAGAAAGTCCTTCAATATAATCTATGTCGGGTTTCTCCATTTGTCCCAAAAATTGACGAGCATAACTTGAAAGACTTTCCAGATATCTTCTTTGTCCTTCGGCAAAAATTGTATCAAAAGCCAGCGTAGATTTTCCCGATCCCGATATACCAGTAAAAACAATAAATTTATCCCTCGGAAGCTCCAAATCAATATTTTTCAAATTATGCTCCCGAGCACCCTTTATAATTATTTTGTTCATATAAATAGATTTATATAAAAATAATATTTAAATGTCATCTCAAAACGAGTGGAACGATTGAGAGATCTGTAAACTGATTAAGTTTCACTGTATAATATAGTTCACAGATTTCTCACCCTATCGGGATTCGAAATGACAAATTAACCTTATAATTCAAAAGATTAATATTTCAAGACTTGCTATTTTATAATTTTAATCTACTTTTGTTTTTTTGTCTAAAATATATTATTTACTTTTTCAAAAATAAAACGGGTCGCTTAATTCGACCCGTAAGGTTGCATTTCCGCAAAACAGCTTAATTCCCCGAACATACATATCGCTTTGACATTCTTTCGTTGAAATTCTTCTCTTAAAGCTTTTGCTACTGATAATGCCACTTCATCCTTTAATTCTTTGGTTCTTTCTGGGATTTCTAGGCAGTAAATTATCACAAAAGCATTCTTAGGTCCTTCATCTGTTAAAGGACTTTCGGAAAACACAATTGATATCTCACCTGCATCAACCTTTAATCCGTCTGAAACGATATTTATTATCCTCTCCTCAATACCTCTTAATCTTACATCTCCAACTCCCTTAGGAACAATTACTATTGCTATTGGCACTGTTAAATCCTCCTTTTATGTCAAACATCATAGCCAGCAATGATTTGCATGCCTGATGACTATGCAGTTTATTATACATCGCATATTGTGTCAAGCTAAGACAATTACGAATTAATAGCTACAATTAAATACCCTGCGACAAATAAAAACACTTGAACCAATAGAGCACTGAAAACAAGCATATATGAGGCTAATTTTTCTCTCAAATACAAAAAATAACCCAAAGCAGAATTTATAATAATTACGATTAAACCTATCAAAACAATTAAATAAATCTGTTCATAATCCCCTCGATAGTCATCACCAAAAATGAAATTATAGTGTAATATAACCGGAGATCCTGCTTCTTTTTTATTATAAAGAAGATATATTAACAATAACAAATTTACAAATAAACTTGAAACTGTCAGATTTATAATTAATTTATCCTTCCAATAAGGTTTAGAAAATAATAATTTTACTCCGCTTAACAAAAACTTCTTCAATATTAAAATTCTTCGTAGAATTACTTTTATTCTATTTTCTTCTGACATTTAGATTTTATTAGAATTAAATTATCTAGTTTAAGTCAAACACCTAAAGCATACTATGTTTTTATATTATACTAAATTTGTCCAAATGACAATTCAAAAGCTGTCACAAATTAATGTGACAGCTTCATTATATTTTCAAACTTCAATTACTATTTTGCAAACCACCTAAATAACCAGCCAAATAAACTAGCGCCTTTTTTCTCATTATTAACTTCATCTTCTAGTTCCATTTGAACTTGTTCCATAGCTTGAATTTGTTGCTCCATAATATTTTTGTCATCATTATCTGTGATTTGATCACGCAACTCCTTAAGCTCTGTTAAATTTTTATTATGATTTTCTAAACGACTTTCAACTTTTTTCAACTCCTTGTAATTTGGACCTATAATCATTTTGACTATACCACTTCTACTCTTTGCCTTATTAAGCTCTATTTCCAATTCCTCTTGGTTTTGATTTTGGCTTTGAGCAACGATTCTAATCTTCTGTCCAATCTCTCCACTTCTATCTGCAACTGCTAACATCGCCTGAACTGCGTTGGCTACGCGATTTTGTGTTTGTTCTCCTTGATTACTCTGATTTTGATTTATTTGACTTTGAACTTTCTGTCCATTCACTAAACCATTTCCTGAACCATTTTCATTACCCTCTCCTATAATTTGTTCTGTACCAGCTTCAGTCTTTCCTTTGTCTTCATTATTACCAGTATCAAGACTTTTATTCTCTCCGATTTGCTCCGTTGTTTGATTTTGAATCTCCTTTTCTTCTGCTTGATTTTGCTGCTGTACTGCTTCTATATTTTTTACTTCTGTCGTTCCCATATTTTTTCCTTCAGAATTGTTTTGCGCAATACATGAGAAAGAAAAAAGCGTAAACATTAATAAAGCAACACTAATAACTCCAACATTTTGCATTTTCATACTTTTTTAAATTAATAATTATTAAAAACGAATCATTATCTTTATTTGCATTATACCATAAAAATATATAATTACACAATTTTTAATTCAATACTTTTTCTTTTTTATTCTTGTTTTACTAAACTTATTTTTTTTATCTTTAATAGTCATAAAAACACTCGGAGTTCTAAATCCCGTTTTACTTTTCATACATTTTTTTGATGAATGTTTTTTCATAATTTTATTATCAATCCGCAAAATTTTGCACAAATATTTTTCCATATTCTCCTCCGTCGATAACACCGATACCCACTCTATGATAAAGTGGTTGAAGAATATTTTTTCGATGACCTGTGCTGTTCATCAAACCGTTATGAGCCGACAACAAGTCTTTTGAAAGCGCGAGATTTTCACCTGAAAAATTAAACTCCACTCCTCCTTGTTTCATACGATAAGAAGGAGCTTGATTTTCAAGATTGATATGAGAAAAATATCCCTTTTGAAACATATCAATTCCATGTTTTCTTGCAGTTTGTTTTGCTTGTTCGTCTTCGACCAATGGCAATAAATTTCTAGATTCTCTCTCTTGATTTATAAGCTTCAACATATCCGCTTCATCTTTTTCGTCAACTTTCACATCTGATATTGTGTAACCTAAATAAATCGTTTCAGACTTGCCGTCTCCTACAGTCATAAAATCAAACTTGCTCATCGTGGTGCTTAACACATCCCCGAAAATATTTTCAAGACCTTTGTTAATCCTCACAGGATCAACAACAACAACTTTTCCAAACGACGATGAGACTACCTGATTTCGAAAGATAAACGGTAAAGAAAAAGAAAGGGTTATCGATAATAACAAAAAAACAACTATAGAGCTATATAATAACGAGGTAAATCCACAAGTGACTCTTCTCTTAAAACATTTATTAATTATAAAGAGAGAGTCTGGAAGTTTTCTTCGAGACATTACCAACATAATAAATTTTATTACAAACATATTTAAGAAAAATCCAATTATGTTTGCATAAACATTTTCAAGACCAAAAAGCGAGATAAATATATGAGCTGTGTATGAATATGTAAAATATGAAATTATCAAAGAAACAACAAAACTGACCATATTTACAATAATAGAATAAAGTCCTCTTTTCACTCCATCCATAAAGTGAACTACGAGATAAAAAATAATTATCAAATCTATCCAATTTCCAATCATATTTAAAATAAATTATTATATCTCTATTTTATCACAAAAAAAACAAAAAGCCTAAGGTTTTTTGTTAATCTATATCTATGTTATTTTAATCTATTTATATCGAAATCTATCAACAACCGCGTAGGCAATGTTATCAGAGTGATCCCCAATTCTTTCCAGATTCATCAAAATTTCTGAAAAATATTTTCCTTTTTCCAAAGAACATACCCCTTTATTCATCCTTTCTAAATGGTTATCTTGAGCTTTTTTTACTATTTCATCTACTTTATTTTCATGCTTGATAATCTCATGAGCAAGATGTAAATTATCCTCTGCTAACGCTTTAGTCACTAAATTCTGCATAATTTTTAGCTTACCAAAAACAGCAATTAACTCTCGATTCGCTTTCTCTGAAAAATCAATATTTTCTTCTTTTAATTCCACAAACAATTCAGAAACTGTCAAAATGTGATCAGACAAATGCTCAAGATCAGTCACAGAATGCATCAGGCTATAAAGTTTCATTAAATCTTTTTTACTTAAATTTTGCTGTGAGATTTGAGACATATATTCTGAAATTTTTCCAGTCATCTCATCCATATCATTTTCATATCTTTCTATTTCTTCTAGAAGTTCTATTTTATTATCAAAAAATATCGTTCTTGAAATTTCAAGCATTTCAGCCACTTCTTTCGCCATTTCAACAACACCGCGATTAGCTTGCCTCAAGGCAACTGATGGAGTATAAAGAAGTTTTCTGCTTAGATAAGAAAATTTGGATTCTTCCGCTTCACTTTTTGGAGCATATCTATTAATAAATTTTACAACAAAAGGAATAAAAGGAATGACGATTAATGCTGTAATAATATTATATAGCGTATGCGCATTTGCAATTTGTCTCCCTGCGTCAGATGAAGTAATGCTCGATATATAATCAAAGTGTTTAAAAAATAAGATAAAAATAAACACTCCTACCAGATTAAGCAATATGTGAGTTACAGCAAGATCGCTCAAAAATCCCCTTCTTTTTGCGCCTATATAAATAACTTTTAAGCTAGAACCTAAATTAACTCCCAGAATCATATATAGCGCAGTTTGAAGATCTATTATTTGCGTCGCTCCTAAAGCAACCACAACGACAGAAGTAGCGCTGCTGCTTTGAATTAATAATGTCAGAATTGCTAAAATAATTATATAAACAAATAGAGATGAAGAAAACGAATTTATCAAATTTACAGCCAAATTACTTTGAGATAAAGAATGAGCGCTAGAAAAAATATAGTTCATACCAAGAAACAAAAAACTAAAACCCACAAGGGCTTCACCGATATTCTTTTTGATTTTTCTAACTGAAAAAATATGAATTACAACTCCAATAGTTAGAAATGGTAAAGCATACACACCAATATTCAAAGATGCTAACTGAGTTGTGACAGTACTTCCAATATTCGCTCCAAGCATCACAGGTATGGCAGAACCAAAAGTCAAAAGACCAGCACTAATAAATCCGACCAGCATTGTGATAGTCGTACCGCTACTTTGAATTACAGCTGTAATTCCTGTACCAATTGTCAAACCTTTTATTGGATTGTTATTTATTTTTGTAAGTATTTTCTCCAATCGAAATCCCATAATTTTCTGCAAACTAACACCAGAAAGATGAATTCCGTACAGCAAAATTGCTAAACCACCAAACATTTCAAATATTGTCTCAATTTCAATCATATATTTTTTAACTTATAACTACACTCTTTATTCTAGTACTTTTACGCATTATGTAAAGTTTTTTTGTGTGTATAAGTTTTTCAAAGTAGGGATTGACAAGATTATTATAATGTGATACATTGATTTGTGAAGTTGATTTCTTGTCTTCAAGAAAGGCTAAGGGATCATTACTTCACAATCAGATTAATATTCTTGTTGGGGTTTAAAGTCTAGGAAATTAAAAACTAGCAAAGAACTCAAAGACGAGAATGCTAATCAATACTTATAAAAAATAAAGGGAGGGAAGACATGTGAAAAGATGTCAAATCTTTTTAGAATCTGCAAAATGTAACGAGATTATTTACTGATACCCGAGATCCCCGGCTGCAGCGCAACCGAAATGGATGCGCACAAAACTGCAAACTTAAAAGAACAAGGAGGTTACTAAAATGAAAATGTAACAAACGAGAGCGAGTATCGAACAATGCTAAAAAATTAATTATGCATTGCCACTCGCTCTCTTTCTTAATTCAAACCTAAAAATTATAACTGTCCCAAGGGCTGTTTTTTATTATCGAAAATTTTGTCATTTTAAATCATTGCAATTTATACATAAAAATGTTAAGTTTGTTATTAATAAGAGGTTAGTCGCTGCAATATAAATTTATACCAAATGATGAAAAATTATCATATAATAAAAAATACGATAGCGCAATAAAAAATAGCAAAACAAGTGAAAATTTAAATAATAACTAAAATATATGACTCAAAATCTAATCGAAAAAATTGAGAAAGAAAGAGACTCGAAAGTTATTACTTATGTGACTGGAGACAGACAACCATTTGTGACGAAAGTTGCAGATGATATTATTCCGATTTTTGCTAAACACTTGGAAAAAATTGGTAAACAAAACAAAATAAGTCTGTTTTTGTATACTCGTGGCGGAGATATGATTACTCCAATCAGACTTATTAAACTAATCAGGAGTTATGCTGATGAAGTTGAAATGCTCATCCCCTATCGCGCTCATAGCGCTGGAACATTGATCTCAATTGGAGCTGACAAAATCGTTATGGGAAGACTTGGAGAACTTTCTCCAGTTGATCCTTCAACAGGACATCCTTTTAATCCTGAAAATCCACTGAACAAAAGTCAAAAAATGGAAATTAGTGTTGAGGATTTGAATTCATATTTTCTTCTTGCCAAAGAAAAAGCAGGAGTCAAAGACGATCAAATGGTAAATATTTTTGAAGACCTGACAGCCAAGATTCATCCACTTTCACTCGGCAATGCATATCGCGCTACTAGAATGGCAAAACAAATTGTTGGAAAACTACTTCTTATGCATTTTGACAAAGATCGCGACAAACAAATAATTGAAAATATTACCAACGAAATCACAGGCGACATCTGCATTCATGGCTATCCAATTACCAGAGACGAAGCTGATTCTCTCGGGTTAAAAATGATTGAACCTGAACAAAATCTGGAAAATTTGATGTGGGAATTATATGAAAATTATGCCGAAAGAATGGAATTGAAAAAGAAGTTTGATCCTGTTGCAATTCTTGGCGGACAAGAGATGGCAAATTTCAAGTTTTCTGGAGCATTCATCGAAAGCGCAAGTATGACAGATGGATTTATTTTCAACGGAAAAATAAGAAGGATCATCAAAGACAATAAAGCAAACATCGATGTCAATGTCGAATCATCTGTTTGGGAAAGCTTGTAGATTAATTTGAATTATAAAATGTATTAGAATTGTCATCCTGAGCCTGTCGAAGGATTGAAGATGTTATTTTTCTTAATATAGTTCAACAAGCTCGCTATGACAAAATAATGATTTTGCAATTCAAAAAAATTATATTTAAATATATAAAAAAGGTTTAAGTTTTTAACTTAAACCTTTTTATTCGTCATTGTGTATTATTATGTAAAAAATGATTAATATCATTCTGAAACGGAGTGATAGAATCCCGAAACTATATACATAAGACTAAAATTTGTCATTTCGTGGGAGTGATAATGACGAGAAATCTATAAACACAATCTAACTCATTTATTATATTTTTCAAATCTCTCAATCGCGAAGTTTATGTTTAATTTATTTCAGTTCTCATTTCGAGATGGCAATTTTATAATATTTCTTAATTTAAGGATAAAATAAATAGGAGCTCCTTTGAACTCCTTTCCCTATCTCTTATCTGGATTTACAAACCATATGGCTAAAATATCAATAACCAATACAGCTCCATAGTTATCCGTAATCCATGTTGGTAATATGTTGAAAAATGCCTCAACAAAGACAAGACCACAGAGAATTATTAATAATATCGCCAAGAACAAGTTTATTCTTTTTTTTGTTCTAATTTTCTTTTCATAGACACTCTCATCTTCCTCTATCAATCCCTTCAACGCTCTTAACGAGCCTAATATAGCTTCCTCTTTCGAAACAGTATAGCCAACTCCCTTTACTTCATCTGCCAGCTTTGAAACATTTTTCAAAAGTCCATTATGACCCTCTTTTTTTCTATAATTTAGCACAAATATCATCCTCCTATATAATACAATCTATCATTAATCTGTGTTTTGTCAATCACAATTTACGTTAATAAAGTAATTATTAAAATCGCTAACACTATTCTATATCCCACAAAAATATTATAACTTTTATTCTCTAAATATTTTAACATATATTTAATTGCTAGATATCCACTTACAGTAGCGGTCAAAATTCCTATTAAAATATTTATATCTAAACCACTTGCAAATAAATTTGGAAATTCCATAATTCCTGCTCCAAAAATGATTGGAGTAGAAAGCAAAAATGAAAATCTTGCAGAAGACGTTCTTGAAAATCCAAGAAGAAGCGCAATTGTAATTGTGATTCCACTGCGAGAAACTCCTGGTATGATTGCAAGTGCTTGAAAAAGTCCAATTATAATTCCCATTTTCAAAGTTAATTCTGGTATATCTTTTTTCTTTAAACCAATTCGATCAGCATAAAAAAGAAATAGCGCGCCGATTGATAAGGTTATAGCGACTAATAGCGAATTACGAAAAACAGTTTCTGCATAATCATTCAAAACAAGTCCTGCGCAAACGCCAGGAATTGTGGCAATAATAATTATAAAAAGCATATCTGATTTCAACTCTTGAACATTTATGTGTCTTTTCTGTTGTGATGGTTTAACTTTTGCAACGTTTTGCACAAGAGGTTCCACGGCTTTATCAGGACTATGAAACCATCGAAATAAATATGAATTAAATATTATATCCCTCCAATCTTTTCTGAAATAAATCAAAACTGCAACGAGGGTTCCCAAATGCAAAGCCACATCAAAAGCCAGCCCTTGATCCTGCCAATTAAAGAATTTTGAAATCAAAACCAAATGACCAGAGCTTGAAACCGGCAAAAATTCCGCAAGTCCTTGA
>JAGLSJ010000011.1 GCA_023270095.1 Minisyncoccota bacterium | reverse complement strand
TTTTCTAAGGATTCGTTTTCTTCAGTTGCAAGAGCAATTAATTCTTTGTCCTGTTCTTTTTTGATAATTTGTTTATTTTCTTCAATCTCTTTTTCTATTTTCAAATATTCTTCGTATTTATCAACAATTTCTTTTAACTTGCTTTGCTTTTTGCTGAGATTTTTAAATTTTTTTGCATCAAAAACAGCTTCGCTATCACTGAGCTCTTTTGTAATTTGGTCATATTCTTCTTTGATTTTGTCTAGTTTGTTTTTCATACTTTTATATATTAAATGACCCTATTTTAGCTTACATTTTTTAATATAGGCAAAATAGGGTCATTTATAATTAGAGTTATTTTTCTGTCTTGGCATCTTCGATTTTCTGTTTGGCTTCAATTTTCTTCTTTGATTTTTCTTCTCGTTTTGTTGCCTTGGATCTGACTTTTTCTCCCTTTTGTTCTGCCATTTTCTTGAATCTTTCAACTCTTCCGGTAGAATCAACCATTTTTTGTTTTCCAGTATAAACTGGGTGGCATGCACCGCATACTTCAACACTGATAGCGTTTATGGTTGATTTTGTGACAAATGCGTTTCCGCAAACACACTTCACATTACATTCTTCATATTTTGGATGTATATCTTTTTTCATATTTTCTTTAATATAATTAAAACGCACATTTCTTAAATGCAAGCAAATTCTAACAGATATTTTTCATCTTGGCAAGTCTTTGTATTATTTATATTATAGAATGGATTTGGCTTGTTCATTTTTATGTCATATCTCCTAAATTATAATAGTAATATCAGTATAGTGCAAAAAGGTTATTTACTTAGAATTTAGGAAGATTTTTGATGTTTGACTTTTTGGTTTAGAAGTTGTATTCTTAACTTAATTAAATGATAATTTATTATAAATTAATGACAAACAATAACAATATCCAAGACCCAAATAATAATAAATCTGAGTTAAGTTTTTTTTCTGAAGTAAAAAGTTTTTCTTTTGAGACAATTAAAATTGTGATTCTAAGTTTAATTGTTATTATTGGAATTAGGTCTTTTGTGATGCAACCGTTTTTTGTGAGTGGGCAAAGCATGGAACCTAATTTTCATGATGGAGATTATTTAATTGTTGATGAGATCAGCTATAGGCTTGGAGATCCAGAGCGTGGAGATACAATTATTTTTCATTATCCAAATGACACAAGATTATTTTATATAAAAAGAATAATTGGTCTTCCAGGAGAAAAGATTGAAATAAAAGATAATATAATTATAATATATAATGCTGAAAATCCAGAAGGGATGAAGCTTGATGAAAATTTTTATATACCATCTGATAAAGTAATCTTTGGTAATTATACAAAAGAATTAAAAAATGATGAGTATTATGTTTTAGGTGATAACAGAGTGGCAAGTGCTGATTCTCGAGTTTGGGGTGTACTTAAGAAAAATTTTATAGTAGGAAAGGCTTGGATGCGTCCGTGGCCACTTGATAATATCTCTGTTTTTGAAAAAATCGTATATTAGAATATATACATTTGTGTTATAAAAGTATAAATAATATAACAATAAAAAAATGAAAATTGTTGCTGTCTGTGGCAGTCCGCGCAAAGGAAATACTGAATTTATGTTGAAAAGAATTTTGACTCAAGCAGAAAAAAGTGAAATTAGCACAGACTTGATTTTGCTTCGAAACCAAAGAATTGAGTTTTGCGATGGCTGTTTGTCATGTGACTCTTCTTCTGTATGTAATAAGAGAGATGATATGCAAATGATATGTTCAAAATTAGAAGACGCGGATTTGATTATTTTTGGAAGTCCGACATATTTTGATAATGTAACTGGAATGATGAAAAATTTTATTGATCGTTTAGAGTTTCTTTTAAGTCAGGATAAATTAAAAGAAAAGAGAATTGCTTTTGTTGCTGTTGGACAAGATAGTAATAAGTCTATTGAAAGTACCATAGGCTTTTTCGAAAAGTTTGCAAATATAGCTTCTATGATTGTCGTAGGAGATTTAAGTTTGATTGCAAAAGATTATCAAGATATTGAAAGTGATGATGAAAAGATAGCGAAAATTGACGAGTTTACAAAAAACATAATCAATTAAAACTAATTATCAATTTATATTAAAAGTTATGCCAAGAGTAAAAAAACAATTAGAAGTAAAAAAGAAAAGAAGAAAAAAAACATCTCCCATTCAGATTGTTAAGGGAATGAAAGATATCTTGCCTCCTGAACAACTTCTTTGGGATTATGTTTTGGAAAATAGTAGAAAATTATGTCAAGATTTTGGGTTTGGAAGAATTGAAACTCCAATTTTAGAACGAACTGAATTATTTCAAAGAGGAGTTGGAGATAATACTGATATAGTTGAAAAAGAAATGTTTTCGTTTGAAACTCAAGGCAAGGACAAACTTTCTATGAGACCTGAAGGAACAGCGGGGTTAGTGAGAGCATATATTGAAAATGGGATGAGTAGATGGTCTCAGCCCGTAAAGCTGTATTATGAAGGTCCGATGTTTCGATATGAAAAACCGCAAGCAGGAAGATATCGACAGTTTCATCAGTTTGGTTTTGAAATTTTTGGAGACGAGGATGCGGCAATAGATTCTCAAGTGATATATTTAGCTTGGAAAATATTTCAAAAATTAGGCATCAAGGATATAAATATTCAAATTAATAGTATTGGTTGTGTTGAATGTAGATCAGCTTATAAAAAACTTCTTCAAGATTATTATGAAATGAAAATTAACAAATTATGTATGGATTGTAAAAGAAGGTTGGATAGTAATCCTTTGCGACTTTTGGATTGTAAGGAAGAGAAATGTATGCAAGTTGCAACATCTGCTCCTCAAATTATTGATCATTTGTGTGTGCCTTGTCACGATCACTTTAAAAATGTTTTGGAATTTTTGGATGAAATTGAAATTACCTATGTTTTAAATTCAAGATTGGTAAGAGGTTTGGATTATTATTCCAAGACGGTTTTCGAGGTTTGGGAGAATAATTCTGAAGGTGGGCAATCTTCATTAGGTGGCGGAGGAAGATATGATAGTTTGGTGGAAATGCTAGGAGGAGAAGAAACTCCCGCAGTTGGATTTTCTTTTGGTGTTGAGAGAGTTGTAGAAAGCTTATTTAGTAAGGGAATTCAATTAAATTATAGTATCAAAAAAGAAGTTTTTCTGGTTCAATTGGGAGATAAGGCTAGAAAAAAAATATTACGACTTTTTGATAAATTGGTAGATAGCAATATTACTGTGGGTGAATCTTTGGGAAGAGGTAGTATTAAGTCTCAATTAAGAATGGCAAATAAATTTAATTCAAAATTTGCCTTAATTATCGGTCAAAAAGAAGCATTGGACAACACTGTTATTGTTAGAGACATGGAAAGCGGGATGCAAGAAGTTGTTGTAATGGATAGTATTGTTAAAGAGATGAAAAAGAGACTAAAAGGATAAATTTATAATTTAATTTATATGGAATGTATTTTTTGTAAAATTATAAACAAAGAAATTCCTACTAATATTGTTTTTGAAGATGATGATGTAATTGCATTTAATGATATAAATCCTATCTCCCCAGTTCATATTCTTGTGATACCAAAAAGACATATAGGTTCTGTTGTTGATATAAAAAGTGAAGATTCAGATTTGATGGGCAAGTTAATTTTTACGGCCAAAAAACTTGCTGACGATTTTGGTATTTCACAAAAAGGATATAAACTTCTTATTAGAGTTGGAAAAGATGGTGGACAAGAAGTTCAGCACATTCATTTGCATTTAATTGGTGGAAAGAAATAATTTTGATTGAATCTGCATTAAAAAGGTGCTTGTCTTTGTAATATGTATTTTAGGGCAGTGTCCTTGCTAAATTATATCTTTGTGCTATACTATTTTCGAAAGGTTTTTTAGATTAATTAAAAATAAATAGAAAGTGAGAGTGATAAAAGATGATAGAAGTTAAGAAAAAAGATAATGAGAGCATTGGAAGTCTTTTGAGACGATTTTCAAAAAAAGTCCAGCAAAGTGGTCTTCTTATACAAGCAAGAAGCTCAAGGTTTAAAGAAAAAACTCCGAGTAAAACAGAAAGAAGAAAAGGCGCCTTGCGAAGAAATGAAATTGTTGGTGAAAAGGAAAAGCTGAGAAAACTTGGCAAGTTGGAAGACGACTACAGAACAAATTACCGATCAAATTAATTTTGTTAAATATAGTGAAAATGAATTTAAAAGAAAAAATTAATTCTGATCTTAAAGATTCTATGAAAAGCGGGGATGCAAAAGTCCGTGGAGTTTTGAGGATGTTGAATTCTGATATCAAAAATTTCGAAATTGAGAAAAAGACGGAAGCAAGTGATAATGATATTCTTGGAATTGTAAAACGAAATGTGAAAAAAAGAAAAGATTCGATTGAGCAGTATATAAAAGGAAATCGAAAAGACTTAGTAGAAATAGAAAATGAGGAATTATTGGTCTTGGAAAAATATATGCCCGAGCAAATGAGCGAAGATGAAGTTCGTAGAATTGTTCAAAAAGTTATTCAAGGATTTGGAGAAGTAAATCCTTCTGATTTTGGAAAAATAATTGGTATGTCAGTGAAAGAGATAAAAGGAATGGCTGAT
Organism: Minisyncoccota bacterium; assembly: GCA_023270095.1. GTDB lineage: Bacteria > Patescibacteriota > Minisyncoccia > JAHIHE01 > JAGLIN01 > JAGLLA01. The sequence continues at coordinate 8,535 of JAGLSJ010000011.1, read as the reverse complement.
GGCGGTGTGGTTAGTAGAATTGTAAAGGAAGAACTAAATAGATAGAACTTTTTTTAAGATGATTTTGATTTGCACAAGGGCGTATTATATACGCTCTTGTGTTGTATCTTGTAGAGGTTTTAATATCAAAATGTCATTTCGAAATGAGCCTTAGTGATTGAGAGATCTGAAAAATATAATAAATGAGTTAAATTATGTTTATAGATTTCTCGTTGTTATCGCTCTGTCGAAATGACAAATTTATTTATTTTTTAATTCAAAATAGTTTACTATGATTTTACAAATAAAAAATTTCACTAAACAAAAAATAAGCAAAAAATATTTAGATAGAATCGCGGAGGAAACTTTAAAAGTTGCTAAGATAAAAATGCCAGTTGAAATCAGCTTGGTTATTGCAGGAGAAAAGAGAATTAAATCTTTAAACAAAAAATATCGAAGAATTGACAAGGTAACAGATGTTTTGTCTTTCGGAAACGAAGATTTGAACGGTGCTATAAAATTTGTAATTCCGCCAGACGAAATTTTGCAATTTGGAGAAATTTTTATATGTTATCCTAAAATTAAAAAACAAGCAAAGCAAAAAAAACATTCCACAAGAAAGGAGTTTTCAATTTTATTAATTCATGGTATATTACATTTAGCTGGGTATGATCACAAGGAAAGTTATGAGAATTCAGAAATGAAAGATATGGAGATAAAAGTCTTAGATAGTTTTAAATTTTGACATAATTATAATGTTTCATTTTAAAAGATTTGTAAAAAGTATTTCATTCGCGGGCAGGGGTTTAAGAAGCGCTTTTAAAGAACAAAATTTTAGGATCCAAATATTATTTTCAATTATAGTCATTTTTTTTATAATATTTTTTCATCTAAGATTATGGGAAACAGTTGTTTTGTTTATGATGATTGTTTTGGTTTTGGTTCTTGAAATTGTAAATTCAATTTTTGAAAGAATTGTTGATATTCTTGAGCCCAGAGTTCATCCGTATGCAAAAAACATAAAAGATATGATGGCAGCAGCAGTTTTGGTTGCATCGCTAGGTGCTTTAATCATCGGATGTTTAATTTTTTGGCCGTATTTCAGAGGTCTTATATAGCTTTTGATATCAAAGTTTTGATATTTTTCAAAAATGTATTATAATAAGGCTATATACAAAACTACGTTTATTTGTTGATTGTAAAATGTATATTATTTATATTTTATTAGTTTTAATTTATTTCGTTTTAATTAAAAATTATGTCAAGAGGAGATATTTTAATTGGAATAGATATTGGAAGTAGTGTTATAAGAACTATCATTTCTCAAAAACAAGAAGAGGATATTAAGCCTTTGATTTTGGGAGTGGGAACAGCATTTTCTACTGGTATTAATAATGGAGTTATAGTTGATATTGAAGAAACTATTAATGCTATTACGAAATCAAAAGAAGCCGCAGAAAGAACGGCTGGTATTCCAATTGAACATGCATATGTTAGTATAAATGGAAATCATATATCTTCTCAATTTTCAAAAGGAGTTGTTGCTGTTTCGCGAGCAGATGGTGAAGTCAGTGAAGAGGACGTTAATCGAGTTATAACAGCTTCTCAAGCCATTTCAATGCCAAACAACAAAGATATTATTACGGTTATTCCTTGTGGTTATACTATAGATGGACAAGAGCAAATTAAAGATCCAATTGGAATGAATGGTGTTCGATTGGAAATCAATGCTTTGATAGTGGAAGGTATGGCTCCCTATATGAAAAATTTATATAAATGCGTTCAGAGGTGTGGAATTGATATAGATGATTTGGTTTTTGCTCCTCTTGCAGCTTCAAAGGCTGTTTTGTCAAAAAGGCAAATGGAGCTTGGTGTTGTGGAAATTGATATTGGAAAAGCATCTACTGGAGTTTCTATTTTTGAAGATGGTGGAATAATACATTCGGCTGTTGTGCCGATTGGAGCCGGTCATATTACAAACGATATTGCCATTGGACTTCGTACTTCAATTGATGTTGCTGAAAAAATAAAGCTTGAATATGGAACTACTCTTGTCAAGGAAACGAACAAAAAAGATCGAATAGATTTATCTAAAATTAGTAAAGACGAAGAAGGAATTTTTACTAGAAAATATATTGCAGAAATTATTGAGGCAAGAATGGAAGAAATTTTTACAATGGTTGATAAGGAACTCAAGAAAATTGATAGAAGCGGAATGCTTCCAGCTGGTGCTGTAATAACTGGAGGTGGTGCAAAAATAACAGGTGCAATAACCACCGCTAAAGAAGTGTTGAGATTGCCTGCTCAAATTGGATTCCCAATGGAACTTAATGGTATTGTTGATAGGGTTGATGATCCTTCTTTTGTAACTTCTGTCGGGCTTATCATGTGGGAACCAGAAGATGTTTCTAGACATTCAAGTGGAAAATGGCTTCCTGATTTTAACAATATTATGCAAAAAACAAGAAAAATTTTTAAAACTTTTTTGCCATAAAATAAGTTAGTCAGTATAAAATATTAGGTATTTTGTAAATTGGATATTTTATATTTTCTGTTATTGCGAGCGATAAAAGGATTATAATAATTTCGCGAGAAGATCCACAAAATATAAATTTTAATTTTAATTTTGCTTGCCTAAATTTTATAAAAAAGGTAAAATGAAAATATCATTATTGTAATAATTTAATTCTCATAATTATGAAAGAAATTAAACCAGAGTTTGAAACATTTGCCAGAATTAAAGTTGTGGGAGTTGGTGGAAGTGGTAATCATGCTATTAGCAGGATGATTGAAGCTGGTTTGAGCGGAGTTGATTTTGTAGCAATTAATACAGATTCTCAAGATCTTCATCATTGCAAGGCTTCGGAAAAAATCCATATCGGAAAAAATTTAACAAGAGGGTTGGGGGCTGGAATGAATCCAGATGTTGGTAGGCAAGCATCTGAAGAAAATAGAGATGAAATTCAAGATGTTTTGAAAAATACTGATATGGTTTTTATAACTTGTGGACTTGGAGGAGGAACTGGAACGGGAGCTGCTCCAATTATTGCAGAAGCCGCAAAAGAGGCGGGAGCTCTGACAGTTGCAGTTGTGACAAAACCATTTATGTTTGAAGGAATGCAAAGAAAAAGAATTGCTGAAGATGGTCTGGAAAGTTTAACAAGACATGTTGACACAATTATAACTATTCCAAACGACAAGATACTTCAAGTAATTGATAAAAAAACATTATTATTAGATTCTTTTAAATTCGCTGATGATATATTGCGACAAGGTATTCAAGGAATCTCAGATTTAATTACCATTCCAGGAATTGTAAATGTTGATTTTGCTGATGTAAAATCAATTATGCAAAATACAGGATCTTCTTTGATGGGTATTGGAAAGGCTTCTGGAGAGAATCGCGCAGTTGAGGCAGCCAAGCAAGCGATTAATAGTCCTCTTTTGGAATTATCTATTGATGGCGCAAATGGAGTTTTGTTTAATGTGAGTGGAGGAGCTGATTTAACAATGATGGAAATTAATGAAGCGGCAAATATTATAACTGAATTTATTGATGATGAGGCAAGAGTGATATTTGGGGCTGTAACTGACGAGAACCTTAAAAAAGGAGAGATTAAGGTTACTGTAATTGCCACAGGTTTCAGTGATGGTAATAACAATAACAAAAGAATAAGCATTGATAATGTAGTTGACGAAGAAATAAATTTTATGAATAAAGAAGCTGATTATGAAAAATTAAACGATGAAACTGTGTTTACAGACGAGAATATGGATAATAATGACACGGAAGATGATGAAAAAAGAGATAAATTTGAAAATGATAATAAAAAAAACGAAGTTGAAAATAATGCGTTTTCTTCAAAAATTAGTCCTGTAAGTACTGATGATGAATATGATGTACCAGCCTTTATAAGAAAAAAAATAAAAAAAGAAAAATAGAGTAAAAAATTATTATTGTAATAATTTTTTATTTTACAAAAACAAAAAGTGTCCTTTAGATTCAGAAGAGTTGTTGCGGTTGTCCGAGCTATTTTTAAAGGCATTTTTTTAATGGAAAAGTATTATCTTAAAATATTGGTGCGATTATCAAGTTTAAGAGTGTCTGTATTAAAAAACTTAATTCATCTAAACAGATTAACAAAAAATTATAATGAATGCGAAAAAAATAAAAATAAAACAGATAAGAAAACGAAATGGAAGAATTGTGAAGTTCGAGAAGAGCAAGCTTATCAATGCAATTTATAAAGCTTTTAGCGCTACCGAAGAGGGTTCGAAAAGAAATGCTATGGATCTTGCAAAAAAAGTTGAGTGTGAAATGAGTAAAAGATTTACAGTGAGAAATGGTGGCGGAAAGTTGAAAGTTGAAATTCCAAGCGTAGAAGAAATTCAAGATATTGTGGAAAGTTTTTTAATTAGAGAGAATTACATCGAAACGGCAAAGTCATATATAATTTATCGTGAACAACATAGGTTAATGAGGGAAAGTCAGGATATTTTGAAAAAATCTACTGATTTGGTGGATGATTATTTAAAAGAGATTGACTGGAGAGTGAAAGAAAATAGCAATATGGCGTATTCTTTGCAGGGGTTGAATAATCACATTTCATCAATTATAACTGCAAAATATTGGGTTGAAAAAATTTATCCACCAGAAATAAGAGAAGCTCATGATGGTGGTGATTTTCATATTCACGACCTTGGTCTTTTGGCAGTTTACTGTTGTGGCTGGGATTTGAAAGAATTGATAACTCATGGTTTTGGAGGAGTGACTGGAAAAATCGAAAGTAAGCCTCCAAAACATTTCAGATCTGCTTTGGGTCAAGTTGTAAACTTTTTTTATACTCTTCAAGGGGAGGCTGCAGGAGCGGAAGCTTTTTCTAGTTTTGATACTCTTTTGGCGCCGTTCATTAAATATGATCAATTGACATATAGGGATGTGAAACAGGCTATTCAGGAATTTGTGTTTAATATGAATGTTCCGACAAGAGTTGGATTTCAAACTCCATTTACAAATATTACGATGGATCTAGTTGTTCCTTCTACGCTTGCGAATGAGTATGTTATTATTGGTGGAGTTCCTCAAAAAGAACAGTATAAAGATTTTACAAACGAAATTAGTCTTTTGAATAAGGCTTTTGCAGAGGTAATGCTTGAAGGTGATGCAAGTGGTCGAGTTTTTACATTTCCAATTCCAACATATAATATTACCAAAGATTTTAATTGGGATGATCCAAACTTGGAACCGATTTGGGAAATGACTGCAAAATACGGTATTCCATATTTTGCAAATTATATTGGCAGTGACATGAAACCAGAGGACGCAAGATCAATGTGTTGCAGGTTGCGTCTTGATAATAGAGAGCTTTATAAGCGAGGAGGAGGTCTTTTTGGAGCACATCCACTCACAGGATCAATTGGAGTAGTCACAATTAATTTACCGAGAATTGGATATTTATCAAAAACTAAGAAGGAATTTTATAATCTTTTAGGAAGAAACATGGATCTTGCCAAGGAAAGTCTTGAAATTAAAAGAAAGAATTTAGAAAGTTTTACAGAAAAAGGTTTATATCCATATTCAAAATATTTTCTTTCAAATATAAAACTTCAAAGAGGAGAGTATTGGGGAAATCACTTTTCAACAATTGGTATTATCGGTATGAACGAAGCCCTGCAAAATTTTGCTGGAACAAAAACAAGTATTGCTACGAAGAAGGGAAATAAATTTGCCGAAGAAGTTTTGGAATTTATGCGTGACAAAATGGTTAAATATCAAGAAGAAACGGGAGGATTGTTTAATCTCGAAGCTACACCCGGAGAAGGAACATCTTATGGTTTGGCAAGAAAAGACGTTAAGAAATATCCAGATATTATTACGGCGACGATGGAAGCTTAAGAGAATTATTAATTTACAATTTCAAATTTCGAATGAAATTATAATTATCGAATATTTAGTTTTAAAATTTATATATTGAAAATTTAATATAATATTTATGTTTATTGGAGGATTTCAAAAATTTACAATGCTTGATTATCCAGAAAAAGTGGCAGCAACTGTTTTTACTATGGGGTGCAATTTTCGTTGTCCATATTGTCACAATGCGGAAATTGTGAATCCAAAATTAATTGATTACGAAATTGGATTTCAAGAAAAAGAAATTATTGATTTTTTAGAAGACCGAAAAGGCAGTCTTGATGGAATTTGTATTACTGGAGGTGAGCCAACACTTCAATCTGGTTTAATGGAATTTATCAGAAAAATAAAAGAGATGGGCTTTTTAATAAAGCTTGATACTAACGCATCTCATTCGAATGTTGTGAAAAATTTATTAAATGAAGATTTGATTGATTATTGGGCAATAGATATAAAAACAGCTCCAGAAAAATATAGGATCATGACAAAGAAAGAGGATGCTATAAGAAATATCGAGCAAAGCATAGATATGATCACACAAAGCAGGGGAGACCTTGAACTTCGGACTACGATTGCTCCCGGGTATGTTACTTTTGATGATTTTGATAAAATCATAGACTGGATAAATAGCATAAATTCAGAAATATTTTCAAAATTATATCGATATTCAATTCAGAATTTCAAGCCAGAAAAAACGCTTCATAAGAAGTTTGGAAGTGTCGTGCCATATGATGAAAATTATTTAAAAAAAATAACAGAGAAAATGAAAAAGGTTTGTGATAATGTGGTGACGGTTGGTTAGTTTTTGAAATTAAAATATTTTTTCAAATTTTATGAAAATTAAGTGTAAGGTCATAACTAGATCATCAAGAAATGAGGTTGTGGGTTTAGAAGTCTTACATAGATTAGATTTGAATTTTCGAAAGAAGAATGGTGATGATGATTTGCCACTTTTGAAAATTTATTTGACTGCTGTTCCTGTTGATGGAAAAGCAAATAAAGAACTTGTGAAATTATTGGCAAAGGAGTTGAAAATTGGAAAGAGTAAAGTTGAGATAATAAAAGGTGAAAAGAAGAGTGAAAAAATAATTGAGATTTATGACTAAATCAAGATATTTTTTGTTGAGTTGTGTTTCTTTTATTTTTGGAATTGTACTTGGTTCTTTTATCTCGATTCAAATTTGGATTTTATTTTTAATTGTGGGATTTTCAATCTCGCTTATTTTTTTATTTAAAGATAGTAATGTCCCTCTTAATAAGGGAGGTTGGGGGGTTAACGAGAATAATTCAGTATTATTTGGTAGTAAAAATTTGCTAATATTTTTTTTAATATTTATTGTTTTCTTTTCTTTCGGTTTTATCAGGATTGAAATTAATAAACTCAGTACAAATGAAATCATATCAATTGAAAGTCTAGACGGGCAAAAAATTTTACTAAAAGGAAAAATATTACAATCTCCTGAAATCAAAAATGGTAAACAAAAAATTTTATTAGGTAAAATTGTCTCAGATAATTTCAGAAACGAGCTACTTGAATCTGGAAAAATGATTGTTTATTTGGAAAGATATCCAGAATATAATATTGGAGATGAAATTAGCTTTAAGGGCAAGTTGAATGTTCCCGAAGATTTTGATGGATTTGAATATAAAAATTATTTGTTTGCTCAGGGAATATTTTTTGTTGAATATTATCCAAAAGTTGAGCTGCTAAAAAAAGCTGATGAGGATATTTGTATAAAAATTGCAAATTATAGAAAAAGTGCGAGCGAGATTGTCAAAAAAATATTTTCGCAACCACAGGCGGGAATTATAAATGCGATGGTTTTGGGTAAAAAATCTGATTTAAGTAATGAGACTTTGGAAAACTTTAATCGAACTGGTACACGACATATAATTGCAATTTCAGGTCTTCACATGACAATTATTGGGGTTTTGGTTATGTTTTTATTACTTGCTATTGGATTGAATCGTAGTTTTGCTTTTTATTTGGCAGTTTTGGGAATTGGATTTTATGTGATGTTGGTTGGATTTCCTCCTTCGGCAGTAAGAGCATCTGTGATGAGTGTGATGATTTTGTTGGCAGTAAAGGTTGGCAGACTTTCAAGCGCAGGGATCGCGATTATTTTTGCTGGTTCTTTAATGCTTGTATTTAATCCAAATTTATTGCGATATGACACAGGATTTCAACTTTCATTTTTGGCTGTGCTTGGTATAATTTACATATATCCAAAACTTGATTTTTACCTTAAGAAATATCCTGATTATTTGAAAATCAAAACCATTTTTTTAATTACTGTTTCAGCACAAATTGCCACTTTGCCAATTATAATCAGTAATTTTGGTCAATTTTCTGTTTTTTCAGTTTTTGCAAATATTATGATTCTACCTTTTGTGCCAATTGTAATGATTGGTGGAATTATTTCAATTATGGCAGGGTTTGTGAGTTTGCTAATAGGGCAGATAATAGCAATTCCAGTTTGGCTTATTTTATCTCTCCAGCTTTATATTATTAAGACTTTCGCTGGATTTGAAATTGGATTTTTTAGTTTTGAGAATATTAGCGTTTTATTTGGAGTGGTTTATTACGGAGTTTTGATTTTTTTCTTAAACTTAAAAGATATAAAAAATAAGTTCAGATAAAA
>JAGLSJ010000010.1 GCA_023270095.1 Minisyncoccota bacterium | reverse complement strand
TATAATCTGGCAAAGAATTCTCAAACTCAGGAAAGAGAATTTTAGGGAGTTTATTTTTGAGCTCTCTATTTATTTTTTCGTGTTTGCAATCACTATAATATTTTATAAATTTTCTTCGCTAGCCCTTTCTTATATTTTTGATTTTGGACTTTTTCCAAGTATTGTTGGCATTTTTGCCTTAAATTTCATGATTATTTATTTACCGATTAGATTTTTTGTTTATTATCTTACTAAGAAAAATAAGTTAACACTAGAGAAAAGAGAAAAAATAATCAGAAGTGAGATAAAATTTATTGATTTTATTTTACATAGTCTTGAAGATTTTCAAAAAGCGTTTATGATATTTTTTGTCATTAATCTGATTATAATATTTACTTTGCTAAATAGTTTTGTTGATGTTTTTACGCATCAGAAAATCTTAAATTACGAAAGTAACAAAAATCTTGACATTAGAGCTGAAAAATTAATTTCAAATACTAAAGGATCTGTTCAAGGGAGAAAGAATCTTGCTGAAACTATTCACTTTTTGAAGATTGTTGATCCAAAAGCATATTTGAAGATTGTTGAAAATACAAATAGTTTTATTTTTTCATCAAAAAGTATGATGCCAATTTTGGCTATGGCGCATATGCCAGACGATTACATTGAGATTGATCCAATTTTTACAAGACCATTTAATTCTCTTGAAGATAAAATATATTTTGCATCTATTCTTGTCCATGAATCAGAGCATTTGAAAAATTTTTCTCATAATGGAGGTTTTGCTGGCAATACATTAAATTACACTTTGTTAAAATTAAAATGTAATCCGCTTACAAATTATCAATATTTTTCTCAAATTCAAAGATCAGTTTTTGTATACGGCGACGAGTGGTGTGCACAAGTCAGTGAAGTGAAGTTTTTCAAACAGTTTAATATTGATTACAAGGGGGATTGGATGAAAAATTTTGAGGATAATTAGTCAAGATGTAAATATTATGATAGCAAAAAAAGAAATAATGCAAAATATTAAATATTTACTACCAACAGTTTTTTTATAATTTTGCTTATTGTTTTGTATCCAATTGTTAACGATTTAGCTGATAAGTCAGATAAAAATAAAGGTATAGATAATTTATTAAAAGAAGCAGAAAAAGTAAATAGCAATCTTGATACAGATAGTGATGGATTATTAGATAGAGTAGAAATTGTTTTAGGGATTAGTCAAAATATTTCTGACACAGATAATGATGGATATTCAGATTATTATAAATGGTACGAAAATTGAAAAAGATTATAGCTTCATATCTATTCCAGTTTTTAGTCCCGATAGTCAGAAAATTTCTTATTGGGCTAGACAATCGGGCAAATGGATTATGGTTGTTGAAAAAAAAGAAGGAAGGGTATATGATTTAGTTTCAAATCAAATTTTCAGCTCTGATAGTAGAAGTATGTCTTATTTAGCGAAAGATGGTAATGATATTTTTCAAATAACTGAAACTTTAGAGTAATTTTTATCATATGAAAAATTAGATGAAGGATCTTGAGGATAATTAATTTTAATAAATAGATGAGTACGGGAAAATAGGTTATAATTATAAATAGATATTAATAATAATTAAAAAAATGAAAAAAAATAGAAAAATTATTGTTTTATTGTTACTAATGACAATTTCTTTTTCCTTTTCTGGTTGTTCAATTAGAAATATTGATAATGAAGAATTGAAAAATGAAATAGAAGAGGACATGAAGGAAGAAACAGTAGAACAAAATGATATTAATATTATTGATTCAGATGGAGATGGTTTACTTGACGACGAAGAAAAGGAATATGGAACAGATATAAATATGCTTGATACAGATAGTGATGGATTGACTGATTTTATTGAAATTCGAAATTGGAAAACAGATCCTCTTGCTTTCGATACTGATGGTGATGGATATTCTGATGGTCAAGAAGTTGAAGGCGGTTATAATCCTTTTGGAGACGGGCAACTTGACACGGATAATGACGGAATAGGTAATGCTGATGAAAAAAAATATGGAACTAATCCTGAAAAAAGAGACACAGATGGTGATGGTTTGTATGACAAAGAAGAAATTGATTTAGGAAGAGACCCATTGGTAATAGAAGTTAAATGAAATGGGTTGTATAAAAATTTAAGATTGACATATTTTAATGATATGTCATATTGTTAGTACTTTAAATGAATATATGAACAATTTTTTCTTAAAATCAAATAATTATTATGCAAGTCGAATTTTCGGTTGTGTTGTGATGCTTGAGAAAAAGCCTACTAATTAGGTGGATTGTTTTTTGTTGCGTTTATTTTACAATGTAATGTGTAAAAATTTGTGAATTAGACAATGAAACAATGTGCAGTTTAGTAGGTTTTTTGTTTGTAAGGGACTTGAAAACCTGTTGGCTCAAGTCTCCCGACTGGAGCCTCTATGCATAAAATTTCCGATTCACAAAAGGCTTCATACAGGAGCATGGAGCCAACAGACAGTACAAGGGCACGAAGTCAGAATGATAAATCAAAATAAGTTAAATAAATGTTAAATAATGATATTATAATCAAAAGTAAACCAATTGAAGGCTCACTGGTGATTTTAAGCAAAGTCTCAAAAAAATTTGGAACAGAAAAACTTTTTTCGGGAGTTGATTTAGTGGTAAATAGCAATGATCGAATTGCAATTGTGGGAGCAAACGGAATGGGAAAAAGTACTTTGGTGAAAATTATCATGAAACAAGAAGAGATTGAAAGTGGAGATGTTCAGAATCATAAAGATCTTAGTATCGGATATTTACCGCAAGAAACGCATTGGAATTCTCTTGATAATACAATTACAGAAGAGATGATAGCTGCTGATGAAAAAATATATAAGTTAATTATCAGTAAGAGAGAGTTAGAGGATTTGATGTCCGATTCAAAGAGGTTAGATATGGACGAAAAAATTAAGGAATACGGAGAAATAGTGTATGATTATGAGAATAGAAGAGGATATGAATATGAAGAATATGCAGAAGAAGTTTTGAAGAAATTTAATTTTCCCAAAAACGAGTGGAAGAGAAGAGTAAGCTCGCTTTCTGGTGGAGAAAAAACTAGACTAGCACTTGCAAAAATTGTTTTACAAAAACCAAACATTTTAATTCTTGATGAGCCGACGAATCATCTTGATCTTGACACAATTGACTGGCTGGAAAATTTTCTTGTCAATTGGAACGGAGCAATTCTTGCGATTTCTCATGACAAAAGATTTCTTGATTTGGTTTGTGATAAAACTTTTGAACTTCAACGAGGTGGGTTGGAAAAATATTATTGTAATTATTCTGGATACCTTGAAGAGAGGACTGAACGAGAACAGAGGAAAGCAGAAGAATATAAAAGACAGCAAAAATATCTTACAGAGCAAAATGAATGGATTGAAAGGTTTCGGTATAAGGCAACTAAGGCCAGAGCTGTGCAGAGTAGAATTAAATTACTGGATAAACTTGATAAAATTTCCGAGCCTGAAGAACACAAAAAGAAGGTTAAAATTAAATTTAACATTGCCAAGAGACTTCCACAAAAGATTTTGGAAATCAAAGATCTTTTTGTTGGAGGAGAGAATTTTCCTTTGGCAGTTTTTGAAGGAAATTGGGCAGTTGAAAAAGAAAACAAGATTGGCATTATCGGGCCAAATGGAGCTGGAAAATCAACCTTTCTAAAAATTTTAACTGGAAAAAATAAAGCAATTGATGGGGATATTAAATTTACTTCTGGTGTGAAAATCGGTTATTATGCACAGGCTCATGAAGAACTTGATCCGGAAAAAAATATTCTTGAGGAAGTTGAATCAAAAGTCAAAATTGGACAAGAAAAAATTCGCACAGTTTTAGGAGCACTTCTTTTTACTGGAGAAGATGTTTTCAAAAAAGTTTCCGCTCTCAGTGGCGGCGAGCGAGCCAGGGTAGCTTTGGCTGAATTGATCTTGAGCGAAACGAATATGTTGGTTCTTGATGAGCCAACAAATCATCTTGATATTCAAAGCAAGGATGCTATTAATGAAGTTTTGAAAGGTTTTGGCGGTCCGATTATCATCGTTTCTCATGACAGGTCAGTTTTGACTGAAGTTTGTAATATAATTTGGGAGATAAAAAATAATGAAGTTAAAGCATATTTGGGAAATTATGAAGATTTTGAAGCGAGGAAAAAATAATTTTGGAAAATTATAAATTGCGCATAAGAACTCTTAAGAGTCTTTAAAAGATTTTTAGGGGTTTTATAGTTTAATTGTTTTTTGTCTATTCAAAAAATGATTATGAAAATCATTTAAATGTGTGCTATAATATAAATAGAAATAAGTCGAGAAAAGAAAGATATTGTTTTTGATTTACTGGATTCCTGTTTATGCGAGGATGACAAGATAATTAAATATTTTTTTGTTAACTAAGTTATTTTTGATAACTTTCTCTGATGCAATTGTCATAATAGTAATAAAAGAAGCTTTGGCAAACTAATAAAATAAAAAAATAAATTATGGAGAATTATGATGTGGTGATTATTGGAGCTGGTCCTGCAGGGTTGAGGTGTGCAGAGATGTTGGCAAAATCAGATAAAACTGTTTTGTTACTGGAAAAGAATAAAGTTGTTGGTCCAAAGGTTTGTGGTGGAGGATTGCCGAATGCGGATTTAGAAAGATTTAATATTCCTGATGAGCTTTTGGAGAAGAAATTTAAAGCAATGATAATTCATTCTCCTTTTTTTCAGAATGAGATTAAATCGGACGATGAATTTCTTTATACAATTAATCGGGAAAAATTTGGTCAGTGGCAACTTGGGAAGATTGATAAATCTAAAGTTGAAATTAGAGTTAAAACAAAAGTAAAAGAGGTTAACAAAGACTATATCGTTTTAGATACTGAAGAGAAAATTGGATTCAAGTATCTCATTGGGGCAGATGGGGCAAATTCAATCGTCAGAAAATATTTGGGTCTGAAAACAGAAAAATTTTGCGTGGCGATTCAATATATAATTCCGAGCAATGAATTTGAAAAGCTGGAATTTTTCTTTGATTCGAAATTATTCAATTCTTGGTATGCTTGGATTTTTCCTAGAAAAGATTTTGTTTCAATTGGATGTGGGTGTAATACCAATATGCTCTCAGCAAAAAAACTGCGAGAGAATTTTGATATTTGGTTAAAAAAGAATCAGATAGATATTTCTAAAGGTGAGTATCAAGCTTACACAATTAATTATGATTATCGGGGATATAAATTTGATAATATTTTCTTGGCTGGCGAATCAGCAGGATTTGTTTCAGGGTTGACTGGTGAAGGTATTCACTCAGCTTTGGTTTCAGGAGAAGAAGTTGTTAGGTCTATGCTAGATGAAAATTATCATTCTGAAAAGATTGAGAAAATTGTTAAAGTGGGAGACAGACATATAAGGATTTTAAACTTCTTAGATAAACTTGGAATTTTCAGAAACTTGGCGCTTGGACTTATCTCTATTCCTTTGAAAAGTACAAAATTACAAGAAATCATCAATAAAAAACTTTTTCATTGATTGCAAATTTGCTATTATAAGGAGTGAGATAATCTATTTTTGATTTAAAATAATATGATATATAAACATCAATATTTTAGTCTTAACAAAGAGAGAGAGATTGTTTGTGATGAAAACAATAAGGAATTACGATTAACAGGGAATGCCTTTCGGGTCCTTGTTTTTTTGTGTGAGAAATTGAATGCAAACATTACAGAGATTGGCGACCATCTTGATTGGGCAAAAAATTATGATGAAAATCACATCAGACAATATAGATATAAAATAAACACAGTCATTGGTTATGATGTTATTGAATATAAAAATGCGATATATTCCTTGACTGGTAATATTGAAAAATGTGAGAAAATAGATGAAAATAACCGTATTACGGATTTATTACAGAGTGATAATATAGAATTGAAAAAGAATAGTCAGAAAAACTCTATGAGTAAAGTTGAAAAAATAAAATTTAATAAGACACCAGCGATAATCGTCTCAATCCTATTATTGCTCACATTTTTTTCTTTGCCTTATGGATATTATAACTTTCTGAGGATAGCAGTCACGGGCGTCTCAGTTTTCTATGCTTATTATCTTCATCAACAAAACTTAGTTGAAAAGATGAATTTTTGGTTTTGGGGTTTGATTGCGATTGCCATACTTTTCAATCCTCTTTTTCCGATATATTTAGACAAAGCAATTTGGGGCATTTTGGATGTTTTGACAGTAGTGTTTTTTGTGGGGTTTGTTTATAAATTAAGAGATAAATATGAGAGTAAATAAACTTTTTAACAAATTAAGAAAACCAAGTAGTGATGTTATTTATACTTTTATTTTTAATTTTTCACTTTTAGTAATAACATTATGGATAGGTAGTTATTATATAGGATCTAAATTACTAGAGATTGATCAAAAAAAGACTGAACAACAAAATAGCATAGAAACGAAAAATGAATTTATAAAAAAGTTTACAAAATTAATTCAAAGCAGAATATATTTGTCAGAAAATTATTATCTAAATATAGAAGTAGGGGAGAGCGAAGATGTGTTAAATAGATCATGGGAGAATTATATGGATTCAGTAAGATTTTGGAATGAAGAAAATTTATTAAATCCTATATTTATAAAATATTACTTTGGAGATGAGATGCAGAATGAATTTTATAATGAAGTTCAACCGAAACTAGTTAGTCTTCATAATGCTTTATTAAAAATGAGAAATGGGGAAAAGATTGAGAATATCAAGGAAATTGTGGAAGAGACAAAACATGAGGCATTTGTTTATAGTGAAAAATTAATGTTTAATAATAATTAAAATAAAAAAAATGAATAAGAAAAACATGTTTGATGTAGGAAAAATTTATCTGATGTTTGTTCTGTTAATTTCTGCATTAGTGATTATCATTGCAATTTATGTCCCTGGAATTGTGAAAGTTCCACTAGTCATCGCTCCACCAGAAATCAAGAGCGATATTGTTGTTGAGGAGTTGGAGGATGGGAAAAAGTTGGTGAAGAATGTGAAGGAGGGATTTAGTGTAGTGGTTCCTGAGGGTTGGCAGGCTCAGCATGGAAATTCTAATGAGTTTAAATTGAGTGTATCTAAGGCTGGTTCATTACAGCCAGATATTCCGACAGAATTAATTGACGGTTTAATATTTAGGATATTTGATTTTCAAAATAAAGATAAAATGGATTTAGAGGATTGGGCAGATAACGAAAAAATAATGGACTATGAAAAAGAAACAATCAGAAATATAAATTTTATAAAAACTGAAAGTAAAATGTATGAAGAAGCAGAGGATAGTTTTGATTTAGTTCCGATAGAAAATAGTATTGCAGTTTCATATTTTTTCTCAAAAGATGAAAAAATATATGAGATATCATGTGTATCTATTGGAGTTAATTATATGTTATACAATAAAGAATGTGAAAATATAGTTTTATATGATTTTTATTTAAAATAATTCAAAAAGATGTTAATAGGTTTAATTAAAGAAAAGTATAAAATATTGTTAGTTTTTATTATTTTTGTTTTTTCTTTTATAAGCATTGCTTCTGCATTTGATTTAGTAATAAAACTTCCTTATAAAAAAGGTGAAAGTTATATTATTACTCGTGGATATGATACTAATTTTACTCATAAAGGGAAGGATTCTTTTGCGTTAGATTTTGCGTCAAATGGTTGTAGTATTTTTAATAAGCCAGTTTTAGTTATTGCGTCGGGAAAGGTGAAAAATGTTGAAGTAGGTCACAAGCCAAAAGAAATAAAGAGTTATGGAAATCAGGTTCTTGTTGATCACGGTAATGGAATTGAGAGTCGATACGCTCATCTTAATAAGGTAATAGTTAAGAATGGGGATGTTGTAGAACAAGGGGATGTCATAGGAACAGTAGGAAATACAGGTAGTACTGGTGGCACTGCTTGTAAATCTTACCCTGGAACTCACCTTCACTTTGCATTATATAAAAATGAAAAATATCAAGATGAAAATGGGGTTGAAAGGGAAAAATATGTTGGAGTTAGGCCAGAGCCGATGTCTGGGTATACGGAATTTGCGGTTGGTAAGTCGTATGAATCTGATAATATAAAATTAGTTCAAAACGAAGATAAAAATGAAACGGAAGAGTTGGTGATTGTTGCTGAAGAAAATCAGGGGGATTATAGCGAGCAAGATTCAGATGATGGTTTTTGGAGCGGTGTTGGAAATTTTACTGATAAAGTTGCGGGAGGAATAGTAAATTCTGGAAAAAATGTTAATGGGTTTATAATAAATATAGGAGAAAAAGTTGGAGGCACAATTGCAGGTACGATTCAGAAAGGAGGGGAAATTGTTGCGGGAACGGGTAAAGCAGTTGTAGATGTTATAGGTCCTGAAAATGAGAAAGATAAAAGAGTCGCTGGAGATGGTGATTTTTTTGAATCTGACTTGCAGGATGGAGTAAGTAATTCACAAACAGAAATTTTGAATAAGTCGAGAGAAGAAAGTTTTGAAGAAAAATATAATTCAAGATTGGTTGCTAAAGCTGTTTTTGGAATTGCAGATAAGTTTAGTCAAAAGATTTCCTTAGACGCAGGGCAAAAAATTACGCTTTCGGTTCAGTATAAAAATATTGGAAGTCAAAATTGGAATGCAGATAATATTTTTGTGAATTATGTTCATCCTCAGACAAAACTTTTTTATCATCCCGATTGGGTGAGTGAGAAAAGAATGAGTGGAATTGATCAGTTTGTGCCAAGCGGACAACTTGGAGGATTTACTTTTCCAATCAAGGCTCCTCAGGAAGAAGGTCATTATACATTTTTCATAAGGCCTATTATTTTTGTTAATGGAAGTTATGAATGGTTGGGAGAGGATTTGACGAGTTGGGATATTATGGTTTTGAAGAAAGAGGAATTGGAGAATGCCAAGAAAGATAAAGAAGATGAAATAGAAAATATTAATAATGACGAGAAGAAGGAAGAAATTTCTTCATCTTCAGAAACGCCTTTTGATGATGTTGAAAATATAGAAAAAGGGGAAGTCAAAGGTGTTAGTGACGAAACTGAAGATCCTCAGAAAAAAGTTTCTGGCGGGAATTATTTTCTAGGAACTGGAGGTTGTGGAGGCTGTGGCGGAAGTGGCGGGAGTGGAATTGTCGAAATTGAAGATAGCGAAGAAGAAGCGGAGATTGAAACTTATCTTGAAACTTATCCTTCAGAAATTACAAATAAAATATTTGCAGAGTTTATATTTCGTTCTAGCAATGAGCAAGCAACATTTCAATGTTGGATAGACGAAGGAAATTTTGTTGATTGCGAGAGTCCGCAACAATATGAAAATTTAGAAGATGGTGTTCATAAGTTTGAAATAAAATCAATTTTAGACTTGCAAGAAGATTTGACTCCAGCAGAGCACACCTGGACAATTGATTCAGTTTCACCTGAAAAAATAAATGATTTAGAGGCGCAATCTGCTAGGAACAATATAGCTAATTTAAGCTGGACATTACTAGGGAATGAAATTTCCAAAACAGTAATTTATTATAATCAACAAGAAAGTTGTGAGGTTGGAGATTTTGATTTGGAAAATAGCGAAAAAATTGAAATTAATTCGCTTTCTTCTGGGACGGAAGGAATGGAAGAAAAAGCGAGTCTTGAAATAGATTATCTTGAGAAAGGAAGAGAATATTGTTTTGCAATTGAGTCAGAAGATCAAGTTGGTAATGTATCTGAACTTTCTAACTTCGCTAGCACAACAATCAGAGCTGATGTGAATCATCTTTTGATTTCGGAAATTAGATTTAGTAATCCTCAAAATAGCAAATTCATAGAATTATATAATCCAACAGATAAGGATATTGATTTGTATGAGGAGTATTCTTTTCAGTATCTTGGCGCTAATGCAAAAAATATCAATAAAAAGAATTTTGAGAAAGGAAATAAAATCGAATCTCACGGATTTTTCTTGATAGTCCATAACAGTTGGAGAGAGCAGAACGATTGGAACGGAATTGAAGCGGATATGGATTATGCGGGTTTTAATTTGTCGCACTTAGGAGGGGCTGTGTATTTAGTTAATTCGAAAAATAAAATTAAAATAGATGGAGAAGATGAAATTGATTTTGGCAATGTAGTTGATTATATAAGCTATGCTGAAGAAATGATAATAGAAAATTCAACAAATAGTTCCATCGAGAGAAGGGCTAATTATTATGCAACAGCTGAATCAATGATCGTGATTCCTGATAAATATTTGGGAAATTCTTGGGATATGGATGATGTTTTTGATTTTATTGTACGAGAAAATTCTAATCCCCAAAATTTTCAAAGTTTGAAAGAGCCACGCCAAAGTCAATCTCCTCAAGTTGAAATTAAAAACCCTCAAAATGATTTTCAATATTTTGAAGGTGAAAAAGTTGTTTTCGAGGCAGAAGTTTTTGATATTGAAGATGGAATTATTGATGATGAAAATATAGTTTGGGAAGAAGAGGAGCTTGAACTTGGAAAAGGAGCAAACATTGAAGTTGAAAATTTTTCACTAGGAATTCACAAGATAGTTTTGGAAGTGACAGATAGCGATGGAGAAAAAACTGTGCAGGAAATAAATGTCAGAATAATTTCAAGTGACTGGAGAGAACCTTTGAAAATTTTTGATTTGGATTTTGATATAGAAGTTTATTCAATGGATATTAACAATAGTGGTGAAACTAGCGTTGTTTTGGCAATTAATGACTATTGTGATGAAAATGATTTTTGCGATGATGAAGTTTTGCTTTATAAAAAATATGTTTTAGGAAATGACGAAGAAATTATCTTTAATACAGAAGATGAAAAGTTATCTGGAATTTCAAATCTCATTTTGAAAATCGATTCAAATGATGTTGTTCATATTATTTTTCAAGCTTATGATTTGTCAATTTCAAATCTCAACGAGGCAGTAGAAAATATTTATTATATTAATTCTGAAAATTTTAGTGAAATCAAAAGAATAATTTTCGATGCTAATAATCCTCAACTTGAAATTGGAAATGACAACTCCTTACACGTATCTGCCGTAGGTGACGGTGGTGTTGAAATTTATTATACTCAGTGTGCGGAAAATTGTTTGGATTACATAAACTGGTCATACGAAGAGTCATATAATTCTGAACTTTCAATAAACAATATGTCTATGAAAATTTCTGATGACAATAGTTTGCATTTTGGGATATCAACTGAGAAAATTTTTGCACCATTATCTTCTTTTGCAAATCAAGGCAGTCAATCTTTGCTTTATATGATTGCACCTTCAGAATATGAATTGTACTATATTATTAAAGATTCTAATGGATGGCAAAAAGAGAAGATAGAAGGTATATATGAATCTTACATTATTCCAAAAATAGGCATTATAGATGCGTTTCCAATAATTGCCGTTAGTGATTATAATCTTCTTTTGCTCGAAAAAGCTGGTGAAAATTGGCAAGACAAACTAGCAAATCTTAATTCGGAATTTTTAGTTGATTTTGGTTTTTCTTTCAAGACAGACTCGCAAGGATATTCGCATATCATTTCAGTGAATTCTGATACAGAAGAAAACTTGCGATGGATAACTGATTTTCCTGGAGGCAACTTTCAAGAAATTATAATTGATTCAACTCAGGGAAAATTTAGTGAAATTTATAACCCCCAAGCAACAATCAACAAGAATGGCAAGATTGGAATTATTTTTGAAGGAAAATATCTAGATGATGATAAATATTATATTTATTATTTGGAAAAAGAGTTGGATTGAGGAGATTGTATAAAATTGAATTTGGGTAAAAAAATAAGGAGTCGAACAGTTAACCTGTTTAACCCCAAAATGTTGTTAAAATTCAGTCAGAGTGTATTATTACACTCTTTTGGTTTGAGGGTTTTTATCAGAGAAGTTCTTTCTTCTTTCTCCAAACTTTTTGCCCCCAGCCTTTCTAATAGTAGCTTTCATATCAAATCTCCTACTCAACCTCAATTTTTTCGCTTTGGCCTGACTGACTAGCGATTATATTTATCATTGAAACGCCAAATGGAATTTCAACAGTTTCAATAACATCATTTTCATCAAGCGCTGTTCCTCTCGGTGATTTAATCATATCACCTTCAACAGTCCATTTAAGTGGTGTATTTTCTGCAGATGTTTTACCTGCTTCGTAGTGATTGAGAATATCAACTATTTCATATCTTTTCTCATCATCAGCTATCCATGTTAGGCAAAAATCTTTATCTCTAAACATAATAGAGATTGAATTTTTTTTCATGACCCAGTGAGGAATAAAAATTCCAGAAGAAATAATTTCCATTACTGAGTTATCTTTTGAAAATTCAATGTCTCTTATTTTCCTTTCCATTGGAAGGATGTGGGTAGTAAAAATATCTATATTGTCGATGATCGAAAGCCTACACCCCTTGATTAAAGGGTGGCAATACCATCCTGCAGTTTTCGGTTTTGTTCTGCTATCGTTGTCTATTATAATATAGACAATTTCATTTCTAATTTGTTTCTCGGCGACAAGTTGTCGTCCATGTCCGTTACCAAGATTCCTGAATCTGAATTCAGACCATGTTGTTGTTTTCTTTTTGTCTCCTTCTCTAATTGCCATAGCAATCACCTCTTTAATATATTTCTGTAGGACATTTGTATAAATTTTTCAAAAGCCAATTATATTTATACAAGTGTCCTACAGAAATAGATATATTGTCAAAGTACAACTTAACACTGTACACTTAAACTGTGAATTTGTCAAGACTTGCGGGTCTTGATTAAATGGCTATAATACAGTATTGTATATAAAGAAGTAATAATAAAATAACAATAAGAAATGAATATTTTTCCGGAAAAAATTCAAAATAAATTCACAACTCATTTGAAAGAAGTTGTCAAAAGCGCGCAGAAGATTTCCAAGGAATTTGGTCACAACTCAATTGGAATTGAGCATATTATTTTGAGTATTATGTCTCAAAAGGGCAGTATTGGTTCAAATATGCTTGGAGAAGAAAAAATTGAATTGAAAAATTTACACAAAATTATTGATGGTTTGCCGAAGACGAAAAAATATCAAACAAAATTATCGGAAGAATTGAAAGATGTTTTCAAAAAAGCCGTTTTGGTTGCAGGGAGATATAAGCATTCGTATATTGGTACTGAACATTTGCTTTATGCGATTTTGTTAAGTTCTGACAAAAAAGTGCTTGAAATTTTTGATTCAATCGGAATTAATTCTGACAATCTCAAGCAACAACTTCGCGGAATTATGGAGAGTTCTTCTCGATTTTCTGATATAGTTGAAATTTTTGATTCGTCATTAAAATCTCAAAAGCCTAATTTTTCTGGGCAGATGCCTGGCAAGGAAGCGGGTGGTTTTATGGTGGAAATGC
>JAGLSJ010000009.1 GCA_023270095.1 Minisyncoccota bacterium | reverse complement strand
CACTGTTCGATCAGCAGATTGGATTGCTACAGAGTATAATAATCAATCAGAACCAACAGAATTTTATTCTCTTGGCATTGAAGAGATACAATCTCCATCTAATCTCTCAGCTTGGTCATATCGAAAAGCAATTACCATAGACAACACTAAAGTCTCAGGAAGTTCAGACCTTTCAAATTTCCCAATTCTTATCAATCTCCCCACAGACACAAACCTTGCCTCAAACGCTCAAGCAGATGGAGATGATATTCTTTTCACCACAAGCGCCACAACTTGGACATCAGGAACTCAAAATGACAAACTAGCCCATGAAATTGAAAGCTATACTTCCGCCACAGGAGAACTTCAAGCTTGGGTCAAACTTCCCACTCTAGATTACAACGACGATACCATAATATATATGTACTACGGCAACGCCTCCATTACTTCCCAACAAAACCCCACCGTAGTCTGGGATTCAAATCATAAGATGGTTCAGCATCTCTCAGAAGATCCTTCAACAGGAGCCCCCCAATCAATTGACTCTACTCAATATTCTAACGATGGCACGTCAAATGGCACGATGACCTCAGGTGATCAAGTCACAGGACAGATTGATGGGAGTTTGGATTTTGATGGGACTGATGATTGTGTGGATGCGGGGAATGATAGTAGTTTGGATATTACGGATGAGATTACGGTTAGTGGGTGGATAAATATGAATCGTTTGAGTGTTGCTTATGATAGAATTTATGATAAAAGTGATACCATTATATACAATAGTACTGGTAAGTCTGATATAATGATAAGATTTAGAATTGATGGAGTTTCAAAATATGTTGGTTCTAGCACGGACCTTGTATTAAATAGCTGGCATCATTTTGCATTTACTTATAATAAAGATTCTGGTTCAAATAATGCAAAGTTGTATATCGATAATATTATTGATGATCAGGATACATTTACTGGACCTATGGATATATCTGCAGTGGTTACTAAAATTGGTGGAACTGGTGGTAATTATTTCCAGGGCTCCATCGACGAAGTCCGTATCTCAAACACAGCCCGCTCTGCTGACTGGATTGCTACTGAGTATAATAATCAATCAACTCCCACAGAGTTTTATTCTCTTGGCATTGAAGAAGTGCAATCTCCTGCTAATCTTTCAGCTTGGTCATATCGAAAAGCAATTATCATAGACAACACCAAAGTCTCAGGAAGTTTAGACCTCACTAACTTCCCAGTACTCATTAATCTTCCTACAGATTCACACTTGGCAGCAAATGCTCAAGCAGATGGAGATGATATTCTTTTCACAACATCAGCAACAAACTGGTCAACAGCAACTCAAAACGACAAACTTGCTCATGAAATTGAAAGCTATACTTCCGCCACAGGAGAACTTCAAGCTTGGGTCAAACTTCCCACTCTAGATTACAACGACGATACCATAATATATATGTACTACGGCAACGCCTCCATTACTTCCCAACAAAACCCCACCGTAGTCTGGGATTCCAATCACAAAATGGTTCAACATCTCTCTGAAGATCCATCAACAGGTGCCCCACAATCCATCGACTCCACCCAATATTCTAACAATGGAACATCAGGAGGAACGATGACTAGCGACGATCAAGTCGTAGGACAAATTGACGGGAGCTTAGATTTCGATGGTACTGATGATTATGTGGATGCGGGGAATGATGAAGACTTGAGATTAAACGGAGATTTTAGCATTGAATTTTGGTATAAAATGGAAAGCTTTGCTAATACATATCCAGGGGTAGTTTACAAAGGTGACTCTGCTACTGCAGATGGATATATTATATTTTATAGTAACGATGGAACAATAAGATATAAAAGAAATATTATTACTCTTTCAAGTAATACAGGAGCATTAACTACAAGCTGGAATCATTTTTTATTTAGATATGAAGGAACTACTTGGACTTGGTATGTCAATGGAGTTCAAGATACATCAGGAAGTTATAGTTTTCCAATAAATATAGGAACTGATATTTTCCGAATTGGTAGAGCAGATCATTATGGTAATGGCCAAATCGACGAAGTGCGCATTTCAAATACTGCTCGCTCAGCTGATTGGATTTTGACTGAATATAATAATCAAAACTCTCCATCTACTTTCCACACCCTCTCATCTGAACAAGTTTATGAAGTAGCTGTCACAGGAAGCGTAGCGCAAACTGCAGGAGCAAGTCAGACCATCACCATTACCACTAAAGATGTATTAGGAAGCACTATTACTTCATTCACCGGAGATAAAGCAGTTATTTTTTCTGGCGCTAATGATTCTCCTAATTCAACCACGCCGACTTGTACTGATAAAGACTCAGCAGACATTGATTTTGGATCTGCAACCACTTTAACTTTTACCAATGGAGTTGTCACTTGCGATTTGAAACTATACAAAGCTGAAGTTGCCACCATCACCACGGATATTAATGATGTGACCGACACTAATCTTTCTGTGACGGTTTCATCAGCAGTTCTGGAAAACTTTCTCGTTGATGCTCCCGCTAGTTCTGATTCGGGCTCAGCATTTTCGACAACAATTACATCTCGAGATGCATATAATAACACCACGACAACAGTGACGGGCGACACGACTCTCACTGTCAATCAAAGCGGAATCGTTTCTCCAATCACAATCACCAGCACTAATTTCACAGATGATGGAATTTATACAGACAATCTCACTATAACCAATATCACAGAACAACCATCTGTGACTATCACCGCCACTAATGGATCTTCAACCGGCACAGACAACATCTCCATTCTAGGCATTCCAGCAGATCCTGCTTCAGTTTCTGCTTCCAGAAATTCAGATACGCAATTTACGATCACTTGGCAGGATAATTCCACAGTGGAATCAGGATATAAAATTGAAAGAAAAACTGACACGGGTTCAGGCTTTGGAGCGTATTCTCAAATTGGAACTGCCAGCGCTGATGCCACTTCTTTCATTGATAACTCCACCAACAACCCAGCCGATCCTCCAGAGGCTGATGAAAGATATCAATATCAAGTAAGAGCATATAACACAATTGGAAATTCAGCGGGATATTCTGAAGACTCTGTCATTCACTACACCACTGCTGGAACTCCATCAAATATTACTGGAACATATGCCAGTGATACTCAATTTTCAGTCAGCTACACCGACACCGCTTCAGTGGAAGACACACACCGAATTCAAAGATGCTCAAATGCCAATTGCACCGTCACTTATGAAACAGATTTAGGTACTTTTGAATCATCTCCTCAAACAGATTCCACAAGTGTTTTTGCAAACTCCCGATATCGTTGGCAAGCAAGATCAGAAACTCCTGATTCTATTTATTCTGCTTATGCAAGTTCAAACTATGAATATACCACTCCGACTGCTCCAACCATTGGCACGCCTGCTTTTGTTTCCAATACTGAAATCACAGTCAATTGGACAGACACTTCTGATTATGAAGATGGTTTCCGAATTGAAGTTTCCATCGATGGGGGAGCATACGCAGAAATCACTCCCAGCGCAAACACTGTCGGAGCAAACATCGAAAGTTATGCCTACACTTCAACTGCCAATCATAACTATAAATTCAAAATCAAATCCCATGTCGGATCCACTGCCACCAATTCAGAACTTCTTTCTGCTTATTCATCAGAATCAACTGAAATTTATACAACCGCTTCATCTCCTACGATTGGAACATCCACCGCTGATTCATCTACAGAAATGACATTTAACTGGACAGACAACTCCGCTTTTGAAGAATCATTCCGATTAGACTTTACTACAGGAAGTGGTACGGATGTCGATGATATCACCGCAAACCTGGAAACTTATCAAGTGACAGGATTGACTCCCAATACTCAATATGCAGCTCACATCCACAGCTTCAGAACTGATACTGGTGAATCAGACGCTTCGGCAAATTCATCTGCTCTTTATACGCTTGCCAATATCCCTGCAAACTTAACTTTTGTAGCTGATTCTCAATCTCAAATCACAGCTTCTTGGAACGCTAATTCCAATCCAGCAGGCACAGAATATTACATTGAAAACGCTACGGCAGGAACTAATTCAGGATGGATAACTGGCACTTCTTGGGTTTCTTCTAGTCTAAGTTGTTCGATAGAATATTCTTTTCAGATTAAATCTAGAAACGATGATGCGGTTGAAACTGTTTTTAGCTCGACAAGTTTTTCCACTCAAAATTGCGTTCTCGGTTTTCCCCCGTCTGTTTCGAATCCGCCAGTAAATCCAACGGTTGGTAATCCAACAGCAGACTTTGCCGTAACAATTAATAATGGCGACAAATATTCAAACAATAAGACAGTAAATTTGAAATTCAACGCTGGATCTGATACAGCCAGGGTAGCAATTTCCAATACAGAAGATTTCATTGGAGCCGCGCAAGTTCCATATCAAGAAGAAATTGAGTGGGAGTTGTCGGATGATTGTTCTGACGGAAGTAGAGATGAAGCACTGTCTCATTCCTACGAAGCGTGTACTGTCTATGTAAAATTCTATACTAAATATGGAGTAGCATCTAAAACAGTTTTTGACGATATTATTTTTGACACTCAAGCTCCAGGATTGACAATCAACACCCGGCAAGATTTATATAATCAAGGTGAAAGTATCCTGATTTATGGAACATCAGAGCCTTATACTCAAATCACTTTCAACCTTAATGATAACTTAATCAGCACAGACAAAGTTGATAATAATGGTTATTGGTCAATTAGACTCAACGATCTTTCTTTGGGATTATATAATCTTAAAATCACAGCAGAAGATGAGGCAGGAAATGAAACTTCCAGCTTAGTAACTTTTACTGTGCAAGAAAAAGAAATAATTAAAAGAGAAGTCGAAGAAGATGAGACAGAACCAATAGATCAAGTCGAAGAAGATATAAACATAGAAGATGAAGAAATAAATGATATAAGTGATGATGAAAATGAAACCCTAGAAGATGAAATCCCAATAACTGATGAAAATTTAGACGAAGAAGTCACAGAACAAAAAGAAGAAATCATTTCTAAAAACGCTCCAAATTCTATGCAAGGAAACTGGGACCTTGTTTCTCTTAATCCTATCTCTTCCCAATTACCAAAAGACATTGTAATGATTACCGAAAAATTCCCTAAACTCAAAAACACTTTTGAAAAGCTGGGAATTGACAAGATGGAAGATATAGACCGACTACAGTCCGCAAAGTTTGCGCTTTCTCAGCCTCAAGAAGATGAAAATATCCCAACTGAAATTGTCTTCGCCAAAGCTATTGAAGATAAGATTAAGTTAGGAATTAATTTGACGATTAATAAAAAAGGAAATACCGAACAAGCAATTTATGTTGTCTCAGGTCAGGACATTAAACTATCCGTCAAACCAGAACATCAAGCAAAAGATGTTCAAGGATACTTAGTTTTAAAATCTAATGGTAAACAAGAAGCATCAGAAATGAGATCTCTTTTGGAAAAGATTAAATCTCTTTCATCTATTTCCCAAGCTCAGGCAAGCACAAATATGCAAGAGGAATTTGTGGTGCATAAATTTGCCTACACTGGCCCTGATAAAAACGGAATCTACTCAACTTCCATTGAAGCTCCAAAAGTCAAAGGACAATACGAGATCATTACTATCATTGACTATGAAGACGAAACTCTCGGCTCCAAAGAGCTTAGGCTTATCACTGTGGTTGATCCGGAGGGGTATGTTTATCGAGTAGAGTCTGATGGGGTTAAGGCGAGAATCCCCAATGTTAATGTTTCTATATATAAGTTAAATCCCGAAACAAATCAGTATGAACTTTGGAAAGCAGAAGACTATGAACAAATTAATCCTCAAATAACTGACGATACTGGAGAATACTCTTTCCTCGTTCCAGAAGGAACTTATTATCTCACAGTTCAAGCCGATGATTATCTTCCATACAAAGGAGATCACTTTAATGTGCGAGAAGGAGAAGGAATACATTTTAATATTGAACTGCAAAAACAAGAAAATTTGTTTGAAAAATATGGTTTCTCTTCAATACTTTTTGTTACTATTTTGTTTATCGCCGTTGTCGAAGGAAGAAGGATGAGGGTGAAAAAGAAATAGGTTGTTTTGTTGTTACTCTGTGTTTATTGGTCATTCTGAGTGGAACGAAGAATCCCGAGCCTATGCAAGTGAGGCTGTGTTATAAAGTTATATGAAATTAAATACGGGATCCTTCATTCTCGTTCAGGATGACGGGGATGGTTAGGATTAATAATAAAAAACTATTATTTTTATATTTAAACCAATAAAACAAAATCAATGAGAAAACAAAAAATAATTTTCGTAATCACAGTTCTAACGTTTTTTGCTTTAACTCTATTTTTCGCATTCAATTATTCACAAACAAAAAAAGAGCTTGATCAAACCAAAACAACTATTGCAAGTTATCAAGAGAATATAAAAGTCATCGATTTCACCGAACTTTTTGTTGAAGAAGTTCTAAACTCAGGAGAGGGAGAAATTGATTTTGAAATAAGATTACAATTAGAAAATTCAGTTCGTGAATTAGGCAATGAAGAAATCCTTTCTCAGTGGAAAAAATTTATTGACAGTGAAGACGAAACAGAAGCGCAAGGAATTGTTAAGGAGTTATTAAATATGTTGGTTGACGAGATGAAGGTGAAATAGTGATGAGCGTGATAAAATTGGAAGAGGATGCACAACTTTTATTTTGAAAGAATAAATTTTGTCAGACATAATAAAATATTATAAAGAAAGATTAATTTTTAACAAAAGGACATCTTTCTTTTTTTGCCTAAGATGCGATTTTAAGCTATAATAAAAAGGTAAAAAATAAGAAAAAATAAGAATATGGCAAGAAAAAGAAGAAAAAGAAGGAATTATAATAGATTCTCATTTCGAATTTCTGCAATTGAAATTAGTGATGAGATAAAAAAGGATGTTCTGGCGATATTTCTTTTTGCTTTGGCCCTGATCAGTGTTTTGAGCTTTTTGGGTTCAGCAGGAGAATTAGGAGAAAGAATCAATTTAGGGCTAAAATTTTTATTTGGATACGGATTTGTTATATTTCCTTTAGTTTTGATTTTTTGGGGTTTAAAATTGATAAAATCAGAAGATTTTGCTGAAAGTAAAACTTCTTTTTTAGGGATGGTTTTAATGACTATTTCTATTTTGACTTTTGTTCATACTTTTTATAATATTGAAGTTGTATTTGAAATTGCAAAAGAGGGGAAGGGTGGTGGAATAATTGGGGCAGTCCTTGCCTGGATGATGCTTAGCTTTATGGGCAAATGGGGATCTCTGGTAATTGTGTTTGCGATGTTTTTAATTTCGTTGTTGTTGATTTTTGATATATCATTCGCAGATCTTTTAGGAAGGATTAGATTTACAAAAAAAAGCGAAGGAGAAAATTATAAAAAAAATAAATTGAATAAAATTGAATCAGAAGAAGACGATGAAGATATGGATGAAGAGGAATACGAAGAAGACGAAGATGAAGACGAGGACGAAGATACTGAAATTAAAATAAACATAGCTGGCAAGCGTCAAGAGAAAAAAGGAATATTTTCTTCTTTAAGTGAAAAAATTAAGAAGAACAAAAATGAGCCTGAATTCTCAGTTAAAGCTCTCAAAGAAAGTGTTAAAGAGAGTGAATTAGAGCTTAATGAAGAAGAAAATGATTTTGATGAAGAGTCAGACACATCTGAGCAGAAAAAAAGGAATTGGCAAATTCCACCACTTAGCCTTTTGGATGGAAAGGATAGCGATCCTACAAGTGGTGACATAAAGGGAAATTCAAATATGATAAAAAGAACCCTTTCTGAATTCGGGATAGAAGTTGAAATGGGAGAAGTTAATGTTGGTCCTACTGTTACTCAATATACGCTTAAGCCTGCAGTTGGAATAAAACTCAGTAAAATTATTTCTTTGCAAAATGACCTAGCTCTAACTTTGGCTGCTCGATCACTTCGAATTGAAGCTCCAATTCCTGGGAAATCTCTAATCGGTATTGAACTGCCCAATCAATCTGTGGCAATGGTTCGATTGAAAAATATGTTAGATTCGTCTGAATTTCATAATAGAAAATCTAGTCTAAATATTGTTTTAGGAAGAGATGTTTCGGGAAGTCCGATTCTGGCCAATCTTGAAAAAATGCCTCATTTGATGATTGCTGGATCTACTGGAAGTGGAAAGACAGTTTGCATTAATACTCTTATAACAGGACTTCTTTATCAAAATACTCCTGATGATTTGAGATTTATTATGATTGATCCAAAGAGAGTAGAACTTACTCCGTATGACGACATACCGCACCTTTTGACACCAGTGATAACTGACCCCGATAAGGCTGTTAACTCCTTGAAGTGGGCAATAGGCGAGATGGAAGAAAGATATGAAACATTAAGCCAATTAGGTTGTCGAAATATTGAATCTTATAATAATGCCGTTAGAACAAAATATAAGCAAAGAGAGGTCTTGCCATTTATTGTCATTATTGTTGACGAGTTGGCAGACTTGATGGTAACAAATGGAAGAGAAGTAGAAGCAGCTATTGTTCGTTTGGCGCAAAAATCTCGAGCAGTGGGCATTCATATTGTTTTGTCAACTCAAAGACCATCCGTAGAAGTTATTACAGGGTTGATTAAGGCTAATATAACCAACAGAATTGCTTTTCAAGTTGCCAGTCAGATTGACTCCAGAACAATTCTTGATATGGCTGGAGCAGAAAAACTTCTTGGATGTGGAGATATGCTTTTTCTCTCTGGAGATTTAAATAAGCCAAGAAGAATTCAAGGAGTTTATATTTCCGAAGAAGAAGTTAAAGAAGTTTCAGAATTTTTGGGAAAACAAAAAGAAGAAGATGTTGAATATGACAAAGCTATCACTGAAAATAAGAAGTCGCTTGTTAACGCATCTTCTGAAACTGATGTTGTTGAGGACAGTTTATACGATGAAGCCGTTGAATTAATCAGAGAATCAAACAAAGCTTCAGCAACTTTTTTACAGAGAAAATTAAGAATAGGATATTCTCGCGCAGCTCGTCTTTTGGATATTATGGAAGATCAAGGGATTGTGGGTCCTTCGAGAGGAGCAAAGCCACGAGAAATTTATGTTTCGAGTCAAGATGAACATGAAGATGATTCGTATGACGAAGCAGAAGAATAGTGATGTTTTTAAATTATAAAATATTGTGAGAATATATGGATCTTGTACCGTAAATTTAATTTATATCAATATGTCAGCTAAATTCAAAACCATAAAAGTAAATACAAATACGACAGTAGGGGAATGCTTTAAAAAAAGACGAGAAGAAAATAATGTTTCTCTCAAGGATGTTAGCGAAAAATTGAAAATCAAAAGGAGTTATCTTGAAGACCTTGAGGAAAATAATTATAATCAGTTACCACCAGATGTTTATGTTAAGGGCTTTATAAGAGCTTATGCTGCTCTTGTTGGTTTTAATGCTGAAAAAATGGTTGAATTGTTTAGTAAAGAGAGGACAGTAAATAACAAGGTTATAAACAAAAATAATTCAAAAGAAAAGATTTATAAACATAGTAAATTTTCAATTTCAGAATATCTGACTATAACTCCTAGACTGATAACAGTTTTGATTACTTTATTTTTATTGTCAGTTGTTGGATATTATTTATGGCATCAAATTAGTTCTTTTAGCTCAACTCCATATCTTGTTGTTTCAAATCCAATAGTTGATCAAATATCAAAAGAATCAGAGATATTAATTGCAGGACAAATTGAGAAGGATGCAACTTTGAAAATAAATGGTAAAGGTGTTTATGTAAATTTTGAGGGATATTTTCAAGAGACGATAATTTTAAAGCCTGGCAATAATGTTCTAGTTATCGAAGCTACCAATAGATTCGGAAAAGTTGCAAGTGAGACAAGAAACATAGTTTATGAAAAAAAGTTAGACGATTTTATTCCATCTGAATTTGAGATAAGAGAGGATGAAATAGTCGAAGAAAAAAATATTTTTCAAAAAGAGGATTTAGATTTTGAGGGAGAAATAGAATTTATCGGACCGTAAAGGTATGCTATTGGTATAAATTAATAACTTGTCATTTCGACAGAGCACTGAAATAAATTCAGTATAAACTCTCGCGACGAGAAATCTATAAATATAATTTATCTCATTCATTATGTTTTCAGATCTCTCAATCGTACCTCATTTCGAGATGACATCAAATAGTTCCTAGTAATTCAAAATATAAGATTTAATATCAGTATTAACGAAGGTGATATTCGCAAATATCGCCTGCAAATAGGACATTGCGTATGCATTAACAAACCCTAGTTCAAAATAATTAATAACTAATTTTTAATAAAAAATTTATGGCGAAAGAAGAAGATAAAAAAAATAATGGAAAAGGTGTAAGTGAAAAAAACGATAAAAGAGAAAAGTTGGTTAACGAAACATTAGATGAAATTAGAACAAAATTTGGAGAAGGGTCAATTATGAAACTTGGTGAAGCCAAAGCAATGGATGTTGAATTCACTCCAACTGGTTCAATTTCTCTTGATATCGCTCTTGGTGGAGGAGTTCCTCAAGGAAGAATAATTGAAATTTATGGTCCTGAGGCAAGTGGAAAGACAACACTATCTTTGCATATTGTTTCTGAATTGCAAAAAAGAAATGGCACAGCAGCTTTTGTTGACGCCGAACATGCTCTTGATCCAGAGTATGCAAAAAAAATTGGAGTCAAAACAAAAGACTTAATTATCTCTCAACCAGATAGTGGAGAACAGGCTTTGGAGATTGTAGAAGCTCTTGTCAGGTCAGAAGCTGTTGATTTAGTGGTAATTGATTCAGTCGCAGCACTGACACCAAAAGCTGAAATTGAAGGTGAAATGGGTGCTTCTCATATGGGGCTTCAAGCAAGGCTTATGAGCCAAGCACTTCGAAAACTAACAGGAATCGTACACAAGTCAAATACAACTGTCATTTTTATAAATCAAATCAGAATGAAAATTGGAGTTGTGTTCGGAAATCCAGAAACAACTACCGGAGGAAATGCCTTGAAATTCTATTCATCTGTCAGAATTGAAGTTCGGAAATCAGCCCAAATCAAACAAGGTGAAAATATTATCGGAAACAGAGTGAAAGTGAAAGTTGTCAAAAACAAAGTTGCGCCACCATTCAAAACAACCGAATTTGATATTATGTACAACGAAGGAATTACTTATTACGGCGATGTTCTCAACACAGGTGTAAAATATGGTGTATTGAAAAGGGGAGGCGCTTGGTATAATTATGGTGAGCAAAAACTTGGTCAAGGATATGAGATTAGTCGAAAGTTTTTGAAAGATAATCCAAAAATAACTGAAGAAATTATTAAAAAAATTAAAGACGCGGTAAAGGAAGAAGTTGAAATTGCTCAGGGGTAGGTCAATCTCAAGACAGGATAGAAATTTTATAAAAAATATACCGACTTTGAAGTCGGTATATTTTTTGTTTGATTTATGATATTTTATTTTGCGATATATGGAAGGAGTCCCATAAACCTTGCTCTTTTAATTGCATTAGCAATTTTTCTTTGATGTTTTGTGCAGGCTCCAGTTCTCTTCGGTGGCATAATTTTTGCGCGTTGAGAAATAAATCTTCTCAGTGTTTGTGGGTCTTTATAATCCACATCTCTCTCTTTCTCAATACAGAAAAGACATTGTTTTTTCTCTGGCAAATTATTTTGATTGTTCATAAATTATTCTAGGTTATTTTATTTAGAAGGGGATATCTTCAATTTTGATTTCATCATCAGAAGATGACCTATTGTTTGAAGCTTCCTCTTTTTGGCTTTGATTTGTATTATTTTGTCCAAAACTAGGTTCTTTGGCTGGATAAGAAGATCCTCCTTCTTGACCTCTGGCTTTCGGTCCCATTTGCATATTTTCAGCAATTATCTCAGTTTTGGATCTCTTGACTCCATCTTGACCATCCCAGGTTCTGGTTTCTAGTCTTCCTTCAAATAATACAATTTGACCTTTGACAAGATATTGTCCACAAATTTCGGCAAGTTTTCCCCAAGCAACAATGCTGTGATATTCCACTTTTTCTTGTTTTTCTCCACTGTTATTATTCCAAGTTCGGTTAGAGGCTACACCGATTGAGGCTACAGTTTGTCCGCTTGGAGTTGTTCTTGTTTCAGGGTCTTTTGTAACTCTTCCTATAATTATGGCTTTGTTGAAATTCATATTTTTAAATTAAATTGTTAAATTATTGAATTGTCATAGTGCTATTGTTTTTTTGTTAATATTTTTAACAATTTATCAATATAACAATGCAGTTTGTAATAAAAACTATGAGAAAATTTATTTATATGATTTTTACTCAAGTTGATAAGTTCTAACAAGTTTATATAATTGTGTCTTCAAGAATTTCATCAAGTTTATCCTCGAGGTCTTCAAGTTTCACCTTAGCTTTCTTTTTGCTGGCTGGTTTTTTATCTTCCTTCTTTTCTTTTTCAACTTTCTCTTCTTTCACTTTCTTTTCTTCCTTCTTTTTTGGAGCTTCGGACGTATCTTCCTTCTCTTCTTTTGAAGTTTTTACTTCCTTTTCTTTAACTTCTTCTTTTTTTTCTTCAACTTTCTCGTCTTTTTTATCTTCCTTTACATCTTCTTTTATCTTCTCTTCTTCTTTTTTTTCTTTTATCTTGACAGGAGATTTTTCCTCAGCTCTCTCAGCTTTTCGAGCCTTTCTCTTTTCTTTGTCGGATTTTTCTTTATCAGCTTCTTTTTCTTGTTCTGCTTTTTTTCTAGCAAATAATTTATGTAATAATTTCAATTGTTCCTCATTCATTGGATCTGCTTGAAGAATGAAGTGTCTAATTATTGTTTTGCTCATTTTAAGATAATAATCAATTTCTTTGAGACTTTTTTCTTCAGCACTAAAATTAAAAAGACAATAGAATCCAAAACGATTTTTTTCGATAGGATAGGCTAACTTTTTTTTGATAACTGGAATGTTTTTCAACTCCTCAGATCCTTCTTCTTTTGACATTTCCGTTTTAGACAAAAAAGGATGATCAAGAAGTGTCACAAGTTTTTTTGCTCCTAGTTTTTCAATCTCTTTTTCAATTTCTAAAAAAGTAGATTTGATTTCCGCACCTGTCATGTTTGATGGTAGGATATACAATAGTTCGTAATTTTTCATTGATTAGTTGTTATATTTATTAAATTCGTGTAATTTGACACAAAAAAGACAGATATATATGGACCTTTGGATGTATCTTTATACACCATATATCTTTAAGTACTTATAAAATAGCACAGAGCTTTGGTTTTGGCAAGAGAGATAATCTATTATTTAAATAGCTTTGTTTTTATTGAAAAAAATAATATTCAATTGCTAATACCATAACTCCAATTATGATTCCGATTGTAATCGATTTTAAAAGATTATTTTTAATTTTTTGCTCAAGTCCAATAATTGTACTTTTAAATTTATTATTTTTGCCAGCATTTTCGATTCCGCCATAAATAGTACAATTTTCAAAAGTGTTATTTTTACCATCTTTTGTAATTTTGACAGATGTTTTCATAATTTATATCTTAAACTCAATCACATCTCCATCTTGAATAATATATTCTTTGCCTTCAGTTCGC
>JAGLSJ010000008.1 GCA_023270095.1 Minisyncoccota bacterium | reverse complement strand
GGGATTACGGGCCGGTGGGAGTGGAATTGAAAAATAATATTAAACAAGAATGGTGGAAATTTTTTGTAAAAAACAGAGAAGATGTAGTGGGTCTTGATTCGGCAATTTTGATGAATTCAAAAGTTTGGGAGTCGTCTGGGCATGTTGCGGGATTTAATGACGCTTTGATCGATTGCAAGGCTTGTCAGGCGAGAATTCGAGCTGATCATCTTATTGAAGATGCATTGGATATGAAAGCCGAAGGAATGACTCCAGAGGATATGACAAAATTAATTGCAGAAAACAAGATTAAATGTCCAGTTTGTGGGAAAATTGACTTTACTGAGGCGCGAAAATTCGGGCTAATGTTTAAAACTTTTCAAGGAGTGACAGAGGAGGATAAAAATATAATTTATCTTCGTCCAGAAACTGCACAAGCGATGTTTGTTAATTTTAAAAATGTTCTCAACTCGACGAACAAAAAAATTCCGTTTGGAATTGCTCAAATTGGAAAATCATTTCGCAATGAAATTACTCCAGGAAATTTTATTTTTCGGACAGTTGAGTTTGAACAGATGGAACTTGAATATTTTATTGATGAAAAAGATTGGGAAAAGTTGTTTGATTATTGGCAAGCTGAGATGGCAAAATGGCTTGAATATATTGGTGTTAAAAAAGAAAATTATTCGATTCGAGAACATGACCAAGACGAGCTTTCACATTATAGTAAAAGAACAATTGACTTTGAATACGATTTTCCATTTGGAACAAAAGAGCTTTATGGATTGGCATATCGAACGAATTTTGATTTAATGAGTCATCAAAACGCTAGCGGTCAGAATATGGAATATTTCGATGCCGAGAATAATCGAAAATATATTCCCCATGTTCTTGAACCAACATTTGGAGTTGACCGAACTGTCCTTGCGACAATGGTGGATGCTTATACAGAAGAAGAAGCGCCAACTGCAGATGGAAAATCGGAAACAAGAGTGGTAATGAAATTTAACAAAAATATTGCTCCAGTGAAAATAGCGATTTTGCCATTAAGCAAAAAAGAAAATTTAAGCAAGAAAGCAAAAGAAGTTTTTGATTTAGTGAAAACGGAATTTGCCTCTCAATATGACGAGTCGCAAAGTATTGGAAAACGATATCGCAGGCAAGACGAAATCGGAACGCCATATTGTGTCACAGTTGATTTTGAATCTTTGGAAGACAAAGCCGTCACAGTTCGTGATCGTGATACGATGAAACAAGAGAGGGTAAAGATTGAGGAGTTGGTGAAATGGTTAAAAAATGCTTTTTAGGTTGTAATTTTATATAAAAATTAATAAAAAAATATGGATAGTATAGATTTTTTAGCAATATTTAATTTATTGTGGCTTTTGAAAATTTCTTCTGATTTAGATAAAATAGAAAAAAGAATTAAATAATATAATAATATAAATGGCTCTAGAACATCAAGTTAATTAACTGTTGAGATAGATTGAAAATATAGTAACTGTATTATAGAAAGTATAATTATATTTATTCTATATACAAAAGTATCGTGTAAATAATATAAGTTAAAACCCAATTCAATAAAGATCCTGAATCAAGTTCAGAGTGATAGTTTTTAATAAAAACACATATGATTTCAAAACTAATCATCGCGGATAGTGAAAACGATTTAAATATGTTCTATGCAACTGGATTTTTAGCTGTGGATGATTTCGTTTATTTAGAGAATAAAGGAAAGAAAATTATTTATATTGATGATTTGGAATTTGATAGAGCAAAATCAGAAGCGATAAATTGTGAGGTTAAAAATTATTCAGAATATACTTCTGGAGTTAATCGAAATACCTTTGGTAGTGTGTTGATAAACATTTTAAAAAATAGTAAGATTAAAATAGTGCAAGTTCCCAGTAATTTTAAAATAAAGTATGCAAAGATATTGATTGAAAACGGAATCAAAATTGATATTAAAGAACCATTCTTTATAAAAAGAGAGATGAAGACAGATGATGAAATTGAAAAAATAATTGAGGTTCAAAGAATAAATGAAAAGGCAATGCGATTAGCATTGGCGATTATTAAAAATTCAAAAATTAGAAAAGATGGAAAATTGAGTTATCAAAATAAGGTTTTAACCTCAGAATATATTAATGAAATAATCAATATTGAATTTTTGAAAAATAATTGCGTTTCAGAATCTAATATTGTTTCTTGTGGAAAAGATAGTACCCAGCCTCATAACCTTGGAAAAGGTCCACTGTTTGCTAACCAGTTTATTATTATTGATTTATTTCCAAAATCAAAGAAGAGTAGATATTTTGCTGATATGACAAGGACTGTCGTAAAGGGAAAGGCAACAAAGGAAATGAAAAAAATGTATAATAATGTTTTGAAAGCGCAAAAAATAGCTCTTGGAGAAATTAAGGTTGGAGCAAGAGGGGATTTGATTCATAAAAAAGTTCAAAATTATTTTGAAAAAGAAGGATTCAAAACAGAGGAAAAAGACGGAAAAATGCATGGATTTTTTCATGGGACAGGACACGGTGTTGGACTTAATATTCACGAATCACCAAATATTGGTATTGGGAATAAAAAACCATTAAAAGCGGGAAACGTGATAACTGTCGAGCCAGGACTATATTATCCAAAAATTGGAGGAGTTCGAATTGAAGATTTGGTAGTAGTAACAGAATTAGGATGTAAAAATCTCACAAAGTTTCCAAAAGTTTTAGAAATTAAGTAACTCTTGTAATATTAATATATAATTAATTTAAAATAATAAGATATGACAAAAAAAGTAAGTTCAAAAAAAGAAAATTTAAAAGATATTGAATTATTATTAGAAAAGCTTTCAAATGCGCATGGTATTTCAGGTCACGAAAAAACAATAAGAACAATTTTAAAAAAAGAAATGAAACCATACATCGATGAGATGTACACTGATAAACTTGGAAACTTAATCGCTACGAAAAACGGAGATGGTCCCACGGTAATGATTGCCGCTCATATGGATGAAATCGGTTTTATGGTAAAATATATTGATGATAATGGTTTTATATATTTCTCAAAATCTGGAGGATGGTTTGATCAAACTCTTTTAAATCAAAGAGTAATCATTCATACGGCCAAAAAAGATGTTTTTGGTGTAATTGGCTCTAAGGCTCCTCATGTGATGAAAGCAGAAGAGAGAAGAAAGGTCATTGAAATAGATACGATGTATGTAGATATTGGTGCATTAAATAGAAAAGATGTAGAAAAAGCTGGTATAGAAGTAGGGGATACTATAACTGTTGATAGA
The DNA here is from genome assembly GCA_023270095.1 of Minisyncoccota bacterium. Lineage (GTDB taxonomy): Bacteria > Patescibacteriota > Minisyncoccia > JAHIHE01 > JAGLIN01 > JAGLLA01. Next base: position 12,553 of record JAGLSJ010000008.1, on the reverse strand, counting down.
AAATATCAAAAACTTATGAACAATTTTGTTAGTGGAAAAGCTTTTGATAATAGAGCTGGTGTGGTATCAATGTTGGAAACTGCAAAAATTTTATCAAAAGAAAAAGTTAATGCTAAAATTGTGTATGTAGGAACGGTGCAAGAAGAGATTGGACTTAAGGGAGCTCGCACCGCAGCACATGGTATAAATCCTAATGTAGCACTGGCTATCGATACTACAATTCCCGGTGATCATCCTGGGATTGAAAAGATGAGCTCTACTTTAGAACTCGGAAAAGGTGCAGTGATTACAGTGAGTGATGCCGAAGGAGCAGGAATTGTAGTTGATGAAAATACTTTAAGTTGGCTTAAAACAACTGCAAAGAATAAAAAGATATCTTATCAACTCAGTGTTTCTGAAGGAGGTATGACAGATGCGGCAATTATAAATCTTACTCGTGATGGAATTCCTTCTGGTGGAATAAGTATTGCTACACGTTATCTGCACTCGCCAGTAGAAGTAGTTAATTTAGAAGATATTGATAGCTGCGCCAAGCTTACTGCTGAAGCAATAAAATCAGCACATAAATATTTTTAGGATAAATTAGGATATATAAAAAACTTAGTTTCTGATTAGAGACTAAGTTTTTAATTATTTATAAAATATTAAACTACTATATTAATTAATCTTTCTTTTATAAAAATAACTTTTCTAATCTCTTTTCCTTCGATCCATTTTTTCAACTTGTCGCTTCTGAGAGCAAGTTTTTTTGCATCATCTTCCGAGATTTCAACGGGAACTTTGATTTGATCACGAACTTTACCGTTTACTTGTATAACCATAGTTATTTCACTATCTATTACTAGCTCTGGATTAAATTTTGGCCAAGACTGTAAGTGAATACTTTGCTTTTCTTTTAATGTTTCCCATAGTTCCTCTGTAATATGTGGAACAAAAGGGGAGAGTAAATTCAGAAATAATTTAAAATTAGTTATTGAAATCTCGGTTTCTTTTTCCATTTCATTCGCTAAAATCATTAATTGTGAAATAGCGGTATTAAATTTCAAATTATCAATATCTTCCGTCACTTTTTTAATAGTTTTATGAATCAGTGGTTCAATTTTATTTTCTGCTTGATTATTTTTTAAATAAGAAATTAATTTATTAACCGCTTTCATTCGATGATCAAACTTATTTTTTTCTTCGAGAGAACATAATCCAAATGATTTTTCAAGATTATTTACCATGAATACAGGATCGTAGCCGAAACCATTATCTCCTTCTGGTTTGTTAAGAATTTTTCCATCACACTTACCATCAAATTGATTATAGTTGTTATTTTCAGGGTTATATATAGTAATTATAGACCTGAAATAGGCCGATCTATCTGAAACGTTTTTTAGCTCTTTTAAAAGCTTTATATATCCTTTTTTATCATCACCTTCAGCATAACGACTTGAAAATACACCAGGTCTTCCGTCAAGTGCATTCACGCATAAACCACTGTCGTCAGCAATAGTAAAATAGCCAGTTTTCTCGGCATAATATTTTGCCTTGAGTAAAGAATTTTCTGCAAAAGTTTTTCCAGTTTCTTCTGGTTCTTTGATCTTTTTATTAATATCTTTTAAAGACAATATATTAAAATTCTTTAAATGATTTTTTAATTCTTTTAATTTTCCTGGATTATTAGTGGCGATTAAAATTATTTCTTTTTTATTCGAATTATTTTGTAATACTTTTAATTGCATATTCCAAATTTTTTGCAAGAAACGATTCATTCCAATTAAGCTACTTGTGTTCCATGGTATGGCATCTCCATAAGGGCCCATAAACATTTCGTATAGCCTAACAGAATCTGCTCCATATTCTTCAATAACTTCATCAGGATTAACAACATTTCCTCGAGACTTACTCATTTTTTGTCCATCTTCTGCGAGTACCATTCCATGCGATCGACGCATTTTATATGGCTCTGCACTTTGAACATATCCAAGATCAAACAAGAATTTGTGCCAAAAGCGAGAATAAAGAAGATGAAGAGTAGTATGCTCCATTCCGCCATTGTACAAATCTACTGGCATCCATTTTGCAAGGTTTTTCTTAGAGGAAAATTCATCATCATTATTCGGGTCAGTATACCTTAGAAAATACCAACTTGAACCAGCCCAATTTGGCATGGTGTCGGTTTCTCTTTTGGCATTTCCGTTACATTTTGGACATTTAATCTCAACCCATTTTTTGATGTTAGCAAGAGGGGATTCTCCTGTATCTGTCGGCTCATAATTTTTCACATCAGGAAGCTTGAGAGGCAAGTCTTTTTCGGAAAGTGAAACATTCCCACATTTTTCACATTTCACAATCGGAATTGGTTCCCCCCAATAATGCTGACGAGAAAAAACCCAATCACGCAGTTTAAAATTCACCGCTTTTTTTCCTAATTTGTTTTTTTCTAGCCACGCTGTGATTTCTTTTTTTGCATCTATGGTCTCAAGCTCGTTTAGAAAACCAGAATTTATGTTTACGCCACCTTCTTTAAAACATGCGGTTTTACCTTTTAAGTGATTCCATATCAATTTCTGATTACCGAGTGTCAAAAAGTCATCCATTTTTTCAGCCTCAATCCAGACTGCCTCGTGGTTTTTCGTTTCTTCTTTATTTGGTTTTTCCCATTTATCATTTATTAACTCAAATAATATTCCGCGTTCAATTGAATAACGATTCTCATCTTTGTGTCTAGCAAAAAAAGTATTGCGATGTTCACTGCCAAGATTTCTGACAAATTTCATATTCTTATAGCCTGTTTCTTCTTCAATTTCTCGTATTGCTGCTTCCTTGAGATTTTCACCATTTTCTATTCCTCCAACAATTCCCGAATGCCAACCAAATTTTTTCCAATCCAGACATAGGTATTTATCTTCTTTCCAGTGTTTTAAAAAGGCAACAACAATTTTTCGATGTACAGTTTTTTTGTCTGATCGAAGCACATTATCTCCAGTAAAAGCTTTAAATATTGGAACGACAACTTCTCTAATTTTAATACCAAATTTCTTTGCAAATTCAAAATCTCTTTCGTCATGTGCAGGAACCGCCATAATCGCACCAGTTCCATATGAAGCGAGGACATAATCTGCAATCCAAACTGGAATTTCTTCTTGATTAACTGGATTAACTGCTTTGATTCCTTTCAGCTCAACACCTGATTTTTCTTTGGCAAGATCAGTTCTTTCAAGGTCTGATTTATTCCGCGCTTTTTCTTGATATTTTTCAATTTCAGAAAAATTCTCAATTTGATTTTTATATTTTTCAATCAAAGGATGTTCTGGCGAGAGAACCATATAAGTACAGCCGAAAAGTGTGTCGGGTCTAGTTGTGAAAACTTCAACAATATTATTGTCATTGCGAGGAGCTTTTTGCGACGTGACAATCTCGTTATTAAAATCATTTTGCGTATTAGTTCGGGATTCTTCGTCGTGCCTCCTCAGAATGACGGGGAATTTTACTGTTGCACCTTCTGATTTTCCAATCCAATTGACTTGTTGGGTTTTAATCTTTTCCAAATAATCAACAGTATCCAAGTCTTGAATTAATCTGTCTGCATATTTTGTAATTTTGAGCATCCATTGTCGCATAACTTTTCGCTCTGCTAGAGCGCCACATCTTTCACAGTTGCCATTTATAACTTCTTCATTTGCAAGTCCAATTTTGCAACTTGGACACCAATTAATTGCCATTTCTTTTTCATATGCAAGTCTATGAGAATCGGTATATTTTCTTTTTTCAAATTCATCTAAATTTTTTGGTATCTGAAGTTTTTCAATCGGTCTAGCTTTGTCCAGTTTTTCATCATAAAAACTATTGAATAATTTCAAAAAAATCCATTGTGTCCATTTGTAATATTCTGGATCAGTAGTATTAATTTCTCTTGACCAATCAAAACTTGGACCATAACTTTTGATTTGGCGAGTATAATTTTTGATATTATTTTTTGTCACAACTTTTGGATGCGTTTTTGTCTTGATGGCAAAATTTTCTGTCGGCAATCCAAAAGCATCCCAACCAATTGGATACATTACATTAAATCCATTCATTCTTTTCTTACGAGCAACAATATCAATGGCAATGTGACTTCTGAGATGTCCAACATGAAGTCCAGCCCCAGACGGATAGGGGAATTCAATTAAGCAATAATATTTTGGTTTTTTAGATGAGCCCTTGGCTTTATATATTTCTTTTTCATCCCACTTATCCTGCCATTTTTTTTCTATACTTTTATGATTGTATTTTTTCATATTTCTTGAACAAAAAACTAGATCTTGTTAAAAGACTTGTTTATTAAATATTAAATTATTTATTCAGATTTATCGATTTCAATTTTATCTTCTAATTCTTCTTCTTTATTTCCATAAAAATCATATATACTTTCTATTCTCATTTTTGTAAATTTAATTATAAAATAAGATAAACCTATATTAGTAGTTTATCTTATTTAAGCCAAATTGACAAGAAATTTTCATTCAATTTTCAAATTCAATTAGGTGTCTCACCTTCCAGTTCTTCAATCGTTTTTAAAATCTCTTTTTGATTCTCCTCTTCAATCATATTTAAAAGGATGTCGTGTTTATTTTCTACAATTTTTCCTTCATTGCTAAATTCGCCATAATTTAATAAGCCATATCCTCCATGCATTACGGGCTGATCTTCGATGTTTTTGATATTTTCTTCATCTCCTTTCTTGTTGGGGGGGTTATTTTCAGTAAATATTTTATTCTCATTCATTTTTTTAAGTTAGTGAATTAAAAAATTATAAATTAAACAATTTCTTTGCATTTTTACTAGTTTTAGTTTCAATTTCCTCAAAGCTTATATTTCTAATTTGTGCAATTTTTTGTGCAACATGTTTTACAAATAAAGGCTCATTTCTTTTTCCTCTTTCTAGAGCAGGGGAGAGATAAGGGCAATCGGTTTCAATAAGAATTCTGTCTAGTGGCATATTATCTATAGTTCTATAGATTTCTGGTTTATTATCATTATTTTCAATTTTATCTTTATAATAGGTCACGATTCCTGTAAAACCAATATAAAATCCTAGATCTAAAAATTCTTTGGCAATTTCCCAGCTGGCTGTGTAGCAATGAATAACACCTTTCCAATCTGATGTTTTGTATTCTTTGAGAATGTCAATTAAGTCATTATATGCATTCCGACAATGAATTATAATTGGCATTTTGTGATTTTCGGCAAGTTCAAGTTGCGCTCTGAAAGCTTGAATTTGAATTTCTCTTGAGGTTGTGCTTTTGAAAAAATCCAAACCAATTTCACCTATGGCAATTGTTTTGTAATGCATTGCAATTTCTTCAATTATTTTCAAACTGTTTTTATCAACTGTATCAGCATCATGAGGATGAATTCCAGCTGAAGCAAAAATATTTTCGTGATTTTTTGCAAGCTCACAGCTTCGTTTACTCGATTCAAGTGTACAACCAACATTAATCATTTTTTCTCCGCCACCATCAAAAAACCGCTTAATAACTTCCTCTCGGTCGTCATTAAATTCCTTGAAATCTATATGTGAGTGTGTGTCTATCATAAATTAAATTATTAGATTATAATCTTTTATGTTCTGCGCTTATCTTGTATTGTCTCTTTGAATTATAAAATATTATTCAAACGTCAGTCTTAAGTGAGTCTTAACAATTGAGAGATTTGAAAACATGATAAACGAGTTAAATGATGTTTATAGATTTCTCACCCTGTCAGGATTCGAAATGACAACTTGAACATTGCTAAGTTATTTTTTTGTGCTATATTTATTTAGAGGTGATTTAATGAGTGATCAATTGAGAACGGAAGAAATAAGAAATGGTTTATTTCTTAACATAATAATATCGCTAATCCCAATACTTGGGGCGGTTGTGGTTGTAGCAATTGCTATTATCATTTCAATTTAGTTTAAGCGCGGGAACATAATCTCGCCCTTTTTTATTTTTGTGCCAGATTTTAGCCCACCCCAACTTTGCGCTTCTTTCAAAGTTTTTTGAAGTTCAATCTCTCTTTCTTTTTCATCTGCAAACAATTGAGCAAATATTTTATCCGATGTTTTAGGGAGAAACGGGCGAATCATCCATGCGATTTGGCGAAGAGATTCAAGCAAATTGTAAACTACTATTGCGGTTTTCTCTTTGTCTTCTTTAATTAATTTCCAAGGCTGTGAATAATCAATATAATTGTTTAGTTTTGGAATTACACCGTTTATATCTTCTTTTTTTATATCTCCGAACGAAACTATAAGTCCCAAAACTTTGTCTAATTTAAATTCATCAATATTATTTTCTATAGATTCCCATACTTTTTTCAGTCCAATTCTATTTGAACTAAAAGTTCTATTCTCATTATTTTTTGAATATGTTTCTGCTTGTCCTGTTTTTTTTATATCAATATTTGGTACTTTATTGTTAAAATATTTTTCTGCCAAGGTCAAAGTTCTCGAAACTAAATTTCCAAGTCCATTTTGCAAATCTGATTTATAGACCTCCTCAAATCTGGCAAATGAAAAATCGCCATCTCCTCCTGATGGAATTTCTTTGAGAAGATAATATCGCAGAGCATCCACTCCATATTTTTCTGCTACTTCAAGCGGATCAATTACATTTCCCAAAGATTTGCTTATTTTTTGTCCGTCAGAAGTGATAAATCCATGTACTAATAATTTCTTTGGTAGGGGTAGTCCAGCTGAAAGAAGCATAGCTGGCCAAATCGCAGCATGAAATCTAAGAATATCTTTTCCAATTACATGAATATCAGCGGGCCAATATTTTTGAAATAAAGATCCTTCAACAGGCTCAGAATGACAACCATAGCTAAGAGCGGAGATATAATTTGTGAGAGCATCACACCAAACATACATGGTTTGATTTTCATCGCCTGGAACTGGCACACCCCAATCAAGAACACTTTTAGGACGAGAGAAGCTAATATTTCGAAGTCCAGATTTGATAACATTTAGAATTTCATTTTTGCGAGACTTTGGCAAAATTTCAAATTCATCATTTTCAATTTTTTCTTGAATTTCTTTTCCATATTTTGAAAGGCGGAAAAAATAATTCTCTTCCTTAATTTTTTCTGGTTCTTTCTGGTGATTTGGACATTTGCCATCTGTTAAATCTTTTTCTGTTAAGTATGCCTCACAACCAACACAATAATATCCCTCATAACTGTCTTTGTATATGTCACCAGATGCAACAAGTTTTTCCCAAATTTTTTGCACCGCTGGGTGATGTCTTTTTTTGTCAGTCGTACGAATGAAATCATTATTAGAAACATTTAGCTTTTCAAGAAGTTCTTTAAATTTTTCTGAATTTTGATCAACAAAATCTTGAGTTTCCATTCCTTTTTCTTCAGCTGTTTTTTTAATCTTTGTTCCATTTTCATCAGTTCCTGATAAGAAAAAAACATCATCGTCTTGAAGCCTGTGATATCGCGCTAGGGCATCTGCTTGCACAACTTCTAAGGCATAACCGATATGTGGAGCTGCATTCGCATAGGCAATTGAAGTTGTGATATAAAATTTTTCTTGTTTAGATATTGACATGATTTAATTTTATGATATATTATTCATACCATTCTATTAAAGCAAAGCATTAATAAGGAGGCATTACATTGGGGAAAAATATATTTGATGAATATATAGACTGTCATATAACTATTTATTTTAGAGACAGACAGAATTACGGAAAAGGTAACAATGGAGTAATTTTAGCTCGTCAAGGCAAATCTATAATAAAGGTTCAATTTGACAGTGAGATAACACCGCGACTTGTTACAGTGCCATCTATTCAAACAATTGCATATGCTGATGAAGAATCGGTAACCGAATGAAGAAAATAAGAATATGATGATTGAGACTCAGTGAATCACAATCACAAACTCACCCTTGACTTGATTGTCAGCGGTGAGAATTTTTTTTATCTCTTCTGCTTTTCCTCGATATATTGTTTCAAAAATTTTTGTAAGTTCTCGACAAACAACAATTTCTTTTTCTGGAAAAAATTCCTGCATACTATTCAAGGCTTTTGAAATTCGGTGAGGTGATTCATAAAAAACAACAGTTCTTTTTTCTGTTGCGATATTTTTGAAGAATGTTTGTCGTCCTTTTTTGTGAGGAGCAAATCCTAGAAATAAAAAATTGTCAGTTGGAAATCCAGAAATGCTGAGAGCAGAGATAACAGCTGAAGGGCCGGGGATTGGTATGATTTTGATATTGATTTTGTTTTCAACCAAGTATTTGATGAGCATATTTCCTGGGTCAGAAATTCCTGGTGTTCCAGCGTCGCTAACAAGTGCCAAGTTTTTTCCAATTTCAATTAGCTCTACAATCTTATCAATTTTTGCAATTTTGCTGTGTTGGTGGTAGCTCATTGTTTCAGCTTTGATTTCATATCGATTAAGAAGTCTTTTAGTATGCCTTGTGTCTTCGCATAGAATTAAATCCACTTCTTTCATAACCCTCAGTGCCCTGAGGGTTATATCTTCGAGGTTTCCAATTGGAGTTGCAATAATATATATATTAGACATTTTTGATGTTTAATTTTAAGATTTCAATGCGTTGTTTATAATTTCATTATTACCTTTAATTTTATCTGTTATGTTTATAGATATCAACTAGAATAATTGAGATTATTGTAGTAACGGGTATTGCGAGAATCATTCCTAAAACTCCAGCCATTTGTCCACCAACAAGCATAGCAATTATTATTATTACAGGATGAAGTCCAACTGATTTTTGCATAACTTTTGGCACTAAAATATAATTTTCTGCTTGCTGTATTAAAAAATATAATATAAATGTTAAGATTGCAAGTAGAGGTGAAACTGTAAAAGCAATTATAATTGCAGGAATACTTGAGAGAATTGGACCTATATACGGAATTAGTTCTAATGTTCCTGCTATAATTCCTAATACAAGGGCATAAGGAACTCCGATAATAGTCAATCCAACGAACGATACAAGTCCAACTATAAAACCCAGAAAGAGTTGACCCATAAACCACTTTCCTAAAGTCGTTTCAATTTTTTGAATTATGCGAAGCGCTTGTGGACGAGAGTCAATAAGAACTAAGTTTTGTACAAATTTTTCAGTTCCATTTTTTTCAATAAGCAAGTAAAAAGAAATTACAACAATAAGTATTGCAGAAAGAAGTCCTCCAAGAATAGTCAAAACCCCAGAAACAATATTTGAGGCAACTGCCTTGAGAGACTCTCCAGCTTCAATTGCAATATTTTGAATCGGTTCAGAAAAATTATTTTCGATAGTTCCATTAAATCCCAAATCTTCCATATGAGCTGGAAGATTAGTAGTAAGACTGGAAACATCATCGGTCAGCGGTGGCACAACTAAATAAACAATGAGACCCATTACCAAAAAAGCAATTAAAAACAGGATTGAAGCACCAAGAGTTCTTGGTATCTTTTTTTCTTGCATTTTATTAACGGCAGGATTCATAATCAGAGCTAGAAGTATTGAGATAAATATAATTAGAATAATATCTTTTAAATAATAAACAAGGAATATAAAAAAGATTACTAAAAAAAATTTAATAATACTTTCATACGAAATATCTACTGTTTGTTTTTTGTGATTCATATTTTGTTTTTTTTAATTGATGATTTAAAATTTGATTATATTGATTTAAATAATACTAAAATTATTTTTATAGCTTCAGGATTTTTGCAAATAACTTTTTGTTTTTGAATGGACCGATTATTGCTAAATTAAGTCTTTTCTCAACAAATATTTCATTTGCAACTCTTTGAATATCCTCGGGAGTAACTGCGTCTATTTTAGCAAATTTTTCTTCTGTGGTCAAAATTTTATTATTATCTATTTCTTGCATCGCTAAAAAATTTGCAACTGAATTTGAAGATTCTAAAGCAATTACTGTCTGTCCTTTAATATAGTCTTTTGCTCTTTGAAGTTCGGCAATGTCCACTTTCTCCTTTTTAATTTTTTTATATTCTTCAATAATAAGTTTGATAGCATCAAAGCATTTTTCATTATTAATTCCAGTTTGAGTGGCGAGATATCCGGTTTCTTTGTAGTTATCGCTTGAAGTTTGAATATAATATGCCAGACCTTTTTCTACGACAGACATATAAAGACGAGAACTCATATTTCCACCAAGAATCACGCTCAAAACATTGAGAGTGTTTTTGTCTTTGTGGTCTGATTTATATCCACGCACTCCAAGACAAAGATGGCTTTGATCTGTTTTTTTGTAATCTATTAAAATTCCAACTTCGGTTTGTTTTTCAGTTATCTTGATTTGTTTTTTTGCTTTTGTTTTACTGATGGAACTAAAATACCTTGTAATTTTTCTTTTAATGTTCTTTTCATCGAAATTCCCTGCTACTGCAATAACGCAATTATCAGCTGTATAATATTTTTTATAATAATTTATAAAATCTTTTCTGTTCATCGCTTCTACAGTTTCTTTTGTGCCGCCAATATCCCAACCCATAGAATTATTTGGATATAAAACTTCTTCAAAGAGAAAAGGTATTCTCATTATAGGGTTGTCAAAAAACATATTAAGCTCTTCAATGACCGTTCCTCGTTCACTATTAATATCTTCGCTTATAAATTTTGAATCTAAAAGCATATCAGAAATTACATCGAGTGCTAGGTCGCAATGTTTGCTGTCAACTTTTGCCCAAAATCCAGTATGTTCTTTTCCTGTAAAAGCATTATATGATCCACCTACGCTGTCCAGCTCTTTAGCAATCTCAAGTTTTGTTGGCCGTTTTTGAGTACCTTTAAAAAACATATGTTCCAGAAAATGTGAAATACCTCGATTTTTTGCAGTTTCATTTTTTGATCCAGTCCCAATTACAACCAAAACGGTCACGGTTTTAGTTGATTTCATAGGTGCTAAGATAATTCTTGTGCCATTTGTTAGTGTTGTTTTTTTGTACATTGATTTATGACGTATTATGAATAAAAAGCTCAAAATCCAGAAGGTCGGAGGCTAGCAGTTTCTAAATGATACGAACTGAAAATTAGCATACTATTATTTATATAATAGTGAGGAGAGAGATTTTGCTATTTTATAGCCCGATTAGAATACCGCTAATCTACCGACTTTCTGGATTTTGAAAGTTGTGAATATTTCAATTTATTGTAATATTATTATAATAATTTTACTGTTTTTGTCAAACAAATTAAATGTTATTTGAAAATCGGAGCGACAAACAAACGAAGTGGAGTTTGTTATGAAATATCGCTTTAATTATATATCATTTTGCGAGGAATCTTTTTGTTTCTATATAGCGATTATCCTTTCACGCATTCATTTAATAAGTCAATTTGATTATTATATTTTGAAATTATTTCTTTCTGCTCTCGTATTAGAGTATTCATTTGGTTTACGATTTGATTATAAGTGTCAATTTTTTTATTGTATGCTTTAAGTTGATTTTTTGAAACTGGCCTAGTTGATTCAATTTCTTTTTGGAGAATATCTATTGAATTTTGTAAATCTGTAATTTGATTTTGCATATCCGTGATTGAACTTTCCAAAATTTTGCTTGGTTGCGGACAAGCTGAAAGAGGTAGGGCAAAAATTTGAACTCCAATCCAAACTTCGTCATTTTCATAAGTTCCTTTTTTCACTGCTATCCCAATTTCTGTATAACGATTATTCAAAATATTTGCTCGATGACCCGGTGAATCCATCCATGCTTGAACAAGAATTTGATCATCTTTGAAATTTCCCAAAGCTATATTTTCTCCAATCGAAATGTATTCATATCCAACTTCCTTAGCAACATCAGATGCGCCAATCCCTTGAGGAGAAATATGTTCAAAATATTGTTCAGAGAACATATCTTCAAGTCGTTTCATGGCAATTTCGTCAAGTTTGCCATTTTGCGCAAGAGGTGGTAGAGATTCAGTTTCATATCTTTGAGTATTCGTATATTTTAAAACTCCTTTGGATGTTAAAAATGAATCAACTTCCTTTTCAATATTTATTAATGGAGGAGGATTTGAAACTGTTTTTTTTATATCTTCAAGAATATTTTCTGTAATTATTTTTTCAAGGTTGGAAATGTTTTTCAAATTAATTTCAGGAAGATTATTTTTTTCATTTAAAAAAAATACAAAAATAATTATGAATAATAAAATTATAAAAATAAATATTTTTTTTAACATATTTTTCTGAGAGTACTTTTTGAAATTAAAGACAGTTTTTTTTCGGAATTTAATTTTTAAAGTTTAATAATTTTTTTTCACTAATAAAAAATCAACTTTGCTATTTATAAAAAAGACTGCTTTTAATAAATCTAATTTATCTAAACCTGATTTATTATAAACTAAAAAATAAGTATCTACTAATTACTTTGAATTTAATTTAGAATTTTTTTATTATTTCAAAACATAAAATTTTCTCATTTTTAAAAAAATAAGGAAAATCGTTTAATGTTAGCTGAAAAAAGCTGTGGATAAGTTGGCTTGACATAATTTATTGTAGGCACATAATGAGAATACAAAATAATAAAGATATAATAATTTGTGCATGTA